>JBIIDU010000157.1:0-5625 GCA_044238165.1 Ferruginibacter sp.
TAATTAATTGGCGAGCCCCGTTATTGCTCGAATTTGCTGAAATCGATATAACAATAGGATAACCAATTCTTTAAGATTTGTTCATTTTGGCCATGGACCTTTAGATGTCCTTTTTGAAAACTAAAAAAACCGTCCAATGAAAAGAACCCCGGAAATAGTGGTGATTTCAGATGTACATCTGGGCACCTACGGATGCCGTGCCACTGAATTATGCCAATATCTCGACTCGGTGGAGCCCGGCATGTTGATTCTGAACGGCGACATTATCGACATGTGGCAGTTCAGTAAGCGCTATTGGCCCGCAGCCCATATGCAGGTCATCCGCCGCATCACCGGAATGCTCAGCCGGGGCGTAAAAGTATATTATATTACCGGCAACCACGATGAAATGTTGCGTCGTTTCGAGCACTTCAGCCTGGGTGGTCTGCACATTGTAAACAAACTGGTCATTCACCACGACGACAACAAGAAAAGCTGGATTTTTCATGGCGATGTGTTTGATGTGACGATGCAGTACAGCAAATGGTTGGCCCGCATGGGTGCAGTAGGCTACGATATGCTCATCGCACTCAACTCCGTAATCAATTTCTGCAGTGCGAAAATGGGCTATGGCCGGATTTCCCTTTCCAAGCGAATCAAAAATTCGGTCAAAAGTGCGGTGAAATACATCAACAGCTTCGAACAAACCGCAGCCGACATCGCCATACAGAAGGGCTATCAATATGTACTTTGCGGCCATATCCATCAACCCGGCGACCGGATACTGCAAAACGAGTTCGGTTCGGTGGTGTATTTGAACTCCGGCGACTGGGTGGAAAATCTGACTGCGCTGGAATACATGCAGGGAGAGTGGAAGCTATACCAGTACCAACTCGATTCGGAACTGAGCAACGAAAAGAGTACAATTTTTTCTGACGAAAACGCCTTCCTCAAAAACAAGGAGATCTTTCGCATCATGATGCAAGACCTAATGACGGCTTCGTAATACTCGCTCCGTTTTTGCGTGATGCGATTTCTCCACTGCAGTGGAATCTCACCAAACCTCCGTAAATCATGAAGGTACTTTATGCACTACAGGCCACAGGAAACGGACATGTAAGCCGCGCCAACGTCCTCATTCCCGAGCTCAGGAAGTACTGCACGGTAGATGTACTGATAAGTGGCACACAATCTGACCTGGCACTGCAGGTTGAACCCCGATACCGGCTGAAAGGCTTCAGTCTGGCAACGAACCGCAGCGGGGGGGTCAGTTACCGGAAGACCCTGAAACTGTTTCATCCCCTCCGGTTCCACCGGGAAATGCGCTCCATCGACCTGGACGCATATGATGCGGTGGTCAACGATTTCGAGCCGGTCAGCGCCTGGGCCTGTCGTCTTTCGGGCAAACCCTGTATTGCCTTAAGCCATCAATATTCCCTGACGCAGCAAGGAGTACCCCTGCCTGAAAAGGCTTCGTGGTTTTTCATGCAAATTTTGAAATACTACGCCCCCTGCAACTCCGGAATCGGGTTCCATTTCGAAAGCTACAACAGCAATATCCTCCGCCCCATCATCCGGGAATCCCTCCGCGCCTCCACGCCCGTTCATGGCGGACACTATTCGGTGTATTTGCCGGCCTATGGCCATAAGCATATCGCCGACTGTTTGACACATGCAGGCAATTTACGTTGGCAAATTTTTTCCAAGGAAGTAAAACAAGTCTACACTTCAGGCAACTGCACTTTTCTACCTGTTGTTTCCGAACTGTTTACGAAGAGCCTGCTTTCCTGTGACGGTATCATTTGCGGAGCAGGATTTGAAACACCTGCGGAGGCCTTATTTCTTGGTAAAAAGCTGTTGGTAATACCGATGACAGGTCAGTATGAGCAAGAGTGCAATGCGGCCGCACTGGCCGCGTTGGGCCATACTGTGCTTCCCCGGCTTGAAACAAAATATATTCCCCGGATTGCCGCATGGACAATGCAGGCACCCCAGCCGCCGGTGCGTTTCGAAACCCACTATCCCCTGCTCTGGAATCGGTTGGATGAGCTGATGAAACAGCAGTGCACAACTTCTCTAAAAAAAACCACCGCACAGGACTATGCGGTGGTACAAGTTTGACTTTGAATGTATCTGCTTCAGGATACTTGTTTGGCTTGCTATGCTAAAGAAATTGTGTTACGCAATTTAGGTAGACTCTTCTTTTCGTAGGTTAAGTACCTGTTAAGCGCTTGTTATCTATTCATTACCTGCCCCGTAATGGCCCGAATCCCTTATGTTCCAGATGGGATTCGGGTAGTAAGTGCTGCAGCAGGTTTCCCTTCCAATTATCTTGGTTTAGTTACCTTTGGCAGCTTAAGGAAAAAATATGGGAACGGACAAGAATACGGTGATCGGATTTGTGCTGATCGGGATGCTGCTCATGGGAATGTTTTATTTCAACGGAAAGGGAAAGCAGGCGCTGATGAAAGAGCAGAAACGCATTGCAGACTCCATTGCACGGACCAAACCCGTCAAGGATTCCGTATCCCTGCGCAACGATTCACTGGCTGCCGAAAAAATCCGCATCAGCCACTCGGCCGGCGCCTTTCTGGCCGACAGCCTGCGGACAGAGGACAGTGCCATTCTCGAAAACGAAGTGCTTCGCGTGGTATTCACCAACAAGGGAGCTCAGGCAAAAACCGTAACACTCAAAAACTTCAACCGCTTCGACGGACATCCCGTTGTATTGCAGGCGGGTGAATTCAACCGGCTTTCCTACCCCGTTAATTCCGCCCCCGGCCGTACCGCCGAAGCGGCCGATCTGCTGTTTGAAAAAGGCTTGGTAAGCCGCGGCACTGATAACAGCCAGACCATCCGCTTCCGGCTGATTGACACCACCGGCCGCGAAATCGAGCACCGCTATACCCTGAAGCCAAACGATTACCGGCTGGATCTGGACATTGTGCTAAAGGGCGGTGAGCGCCTGGTTTCGGGCAACAGCATCAACCTGCAATGGAAGAATGAACTGCTGCCCGCCGAAAAAGACATTCTTTACGAACAGCAGCAGTCGCAGGTGAATTACCTCGAAAATGGCGCCTATAATTTTGAAAACATCATAAGTTCTTCCAAAGAGCTGAAGCTGGGCAGCCCTGCGGACTGGGTCGCATTCAAACAGCAGTTCTTCATTAAGGCGCTGTTGTATAAGAACCGTTTTCAGTCGGCCGATATCGCCTGGGAAATGCCTGATACTTCCAAACAACTCATAGCACGCAGCACTTCGCTGCTGAAGGCACCGATGAACATTTCCGGCGAAACGGCTACCCTTCCGCTGCAGTTTTTTTTCGGGCCCAGCGATTACGACCTGCTCAAAGGATATGGCCTGCAAATGGAAGACATTGTACCCTACGGCAGCGGTATTTTCGCCTTTGTCAAATACATCAACCGCCATTTCCTGCTGCCTGTTTTCAATTTCCTGAAAAACAATGTGGCCAGCATGGGCATAGTGATCCTGCTGCTTACCCTCTTCATCCGCCTGCTGACCTCCCCCATACTCTACCGCAGTTATGTGAGCGGGGCGAAGATGAAAGCGCTGAAGCCGGAAATTGACAAGCTCAAGGCAAAGCATGGCGACGACCAGCAGGCTTTCGGTATTGACCAGATGAAGCTCTGGAAATCGGCCGGAGTCAATCCGCTCGGCGGCTGTTTGCCGGCATTGCTGCAGATTCCCATCTTCATGTCGCTCTATTATTTCTTCCAGTCAAACATTTCGCTGCGTGGAAAAAGTTTCCTCTGGGCCAAAGACCTTGCGGCATATGATTCCATTTACAACCTCCCGTTCCATATACCTTTTTACGGCGACCATGTGAGCCTCTTCACCCTTACGGCCACCCTCACCAGCCTGTTGATTTCGGTGTACAGCATGAGCAGCATGCAGGACAATTCGAACCCGGTGATGAAGTATATGCCCTATATTTTTCCGGTGATGCTCCTGGGTGTTTTCAATGCCTTGCCTTCAGCCCTCACCTGGTACTATACCATTTCAAACACCATCACCCTGATTTTGCAGATTGTGATCCAGAAGTTCATCATCAACCATGACAAGATTCTGGCCCAGATCGAGGAGAACAGGAAAAAGCCGGTGAAGCAGAGCAAACTGCAGGAGCGCATCCAGGCCATGCAGGAAGCAAGCCAGAAAATGCAGGAACAGCGCAAGCGCGATGGCAAGTAATTGCAACCGTCATTTCCCAACAAATAGTTAATGTGCCCCCTTGGCAGGGGGCAATCCTGCCAGACCCCTGCAAAAATGCTTTTTGGCACGGCATTTTCTTTAATTTCATGTGTGAATATTTATTTTATTTATGATCACATGGAATACCCTGTTCTCATTCCCGGTTGGTATCAGGCCGACCTCATGGGTATTTCATGCAGCGAAAACGACAGCGATGTTCAACAAAATAATGCTTACGGCTTTACTGATGCTGGGGCTGCTCGATAGCAGCAAGGCGCAGAAAGAAATATCGGAAGGTGTCATCACCTACGATATATCCATCACTTCGGGAGGCGGCAACAGCAAACAAGTCAGCGATGCGTTGAAGGGAGCCAGCACGGTACTGTATATCAAAGGGGCCTATTTCCGCACCGACATGAAAACAGGCATGGGCACCGAAAAAACCATTTACAATGCCGGAACAGGTTCGGGCGTGATTCTGAAGGAATACAGCGGACAGAAACTGATGATTACCCTGACCAGCGAGAATTGGGCCGATAAGAACCAGCGGGTGAACGAACTCACGTACCAAAAAGGCGGGGAAAAGAAAACGATTTTGGGATATGTATGTTCCAAGGCCACAGCCGTCATGAGCGACGGATCGGCACTTTGCGTGTATTATGCCGACGACCTGGTACTTGCCAACAAGGAATATGACCCCACCTTCAAAACCCTGCCCGGCATTCCCATGCAGTACGAAATGATCAAGAACGGCATCACCTTCACCTATACCGCATCCCGCATCGACCTCGGGCCTGTTGCCGTATCCTCATTCGACATTCCCCGCTCGGGTTACCGTACCATCAGCTACGAGGAAAATATCAAGGGAAGAAAGGCCGGAAACTGATTCCGGGCAATTTTCCGGCCACGAACGTTAAACTTTTGCTCCATTACACACCCCCTGTTCCTTTATGGCCTTTATTCATTAGATTTGTAGACAATACTATCAGTATGGGTTCAAAAATATCGTCCGGCGTACTCGTAAGTTCAGAATATACCTTTCAGGAGGAATATAGCGCTCCGATGAACAACGAATTCATGTTTGCCTACCGCATCACCATCAAAAACAACAACTCCTTTCCTATACGTTTACTGAGCCGGCACTGGCATATTTTCGAAGGCAACGGATGTTACCGTGAGGTTGAAGGGGAGGGAGTCGTAGGTGCGCAACCGGTCATCGGTGCCGGAAAGCAGTACCAGTATGTGAGTGGCTGCAACCTGAAAACCGAAATGGGCAGGATGCATGGTTACTATATAGCTGAAAACATGGACACCCAGCTGAAATTCAGCGTGCCCATTCCCGCTTTCGAGCTCATTGCCCCGCTGAAAATGAACTGAGGCTGCCTCGGTTGGCCGCATTTTTTTCAGTGACGATTTTTACCTGATCCTGTTGAATC
>JBIIDU010000158.1:0-5607 GCA_044238165.1 Ferruginibacter sp.
ACGGCGCAAAGCGACATGAGGATCAGCGTGCCGAATCCTAGGATATTTGCCTTGCGCCCGTTGGTATATTCCCCCATCACTTTCGGATTGTTGCAGATGTGCAGTATGATTGCAATCAGCACCGGAGCGGTCAGTCCGTACAAAATGGCCGAATATACCAGGGCCTTCACCGGTGAAATGCCGATATAGTTGAGCGAAAGTCCCAGCAGGAGCGAAAGGGCCACAATGCTGTAAAAAGCCCTTGCTTCATGGAATTTTTTGTCGAGGCCCTGCTCCCAGCCGAAGGTTTCGCTTACGATGTAGGAGAGTGAACCGCTGAGCACGGGAATGGCCAGCAGTCCGGTTCCGATGATGCCGGTGGCAAAAAGCAGATAGGCCATATTGCCGGCCAGTGGCTTCAGGGCGGTTGCGGCCTGCTCCACATTGTCAATCCTGTGAATGCCCGACTGGAACAAAACGGTTCCTGTGGTAAGGATGATAAAGAACATGACAACCCCCGAGAAGGTCATGCCGAAGTCAACATCCTGTTTCATGGTATGGATGATTTTCCGGTCCACCACCAGATGCTTCTTCTTGTGTTTCATTTCCTCCACTTCCATGGAAGCCTGCCAGAAAAAAAGATAGGGCGAGATGGTGGTGCCGAGTATGGCCACCAGGATGCCGATGAATTCCTTGTCGAATCGGATGGTGGGAATGAATGCGGATTTGATGATGTGCATCCAGTCCTGGCGGTACATGAACGGAACAACCAGGTAGACCAGCAGTACGATGCAGAGGTACTTCAGTGTGTTGGCGATCTGCCGGTAGGGCAGATAGATGATCAGCCACAGCAAAAGGATGGTGAATAACACGCTGAAATAGGAGGCATCCACCCCGGGAAACAAGAGGTTGCCTACCGCACCCATCGCGGCGATGTCGGCGCCGATGTTCATCACGATGCTGGGAAAGCTGAACAGTACCATCACATAAAGCACCGGTTTGGGATAGTGTGTTTTCAGCGTGCCTGTAAGCCCCTGTGAGGTTACCAGCCCGATGCGTGCGCACATTTCCTGTATGGCTGCCATCAGGGGGAAGGCGATGAAGGCGGTCCACAGGGTGGTGAGGCCGAATGCGGCTCCGGCCTGTGAATAGGTGGCGATGCCTGAAGGATCGTCGTCGCTTGCACCGGTTACAAGACCCGGCCCGATTTTTTGCCAGAACCTTGTGAGTGTCTTCTTCGATCGCATCATAAATTGTGGGGTACTTATTATCGGTTCCCCGGAATACTGTTCAGATAGTCGGCCAGTCGGTTGATCCTGGATGCGGCTGCGTCAATTTGTTCCGCCGCTTCGTCCCAGTTCCTTTGTTCTATCGCTTCCCGGATGCCGGGCAGTGTTTTGACACCATAACCGGTATAAAAGCCGGGAGCGTAAACGCTGTGGCGGTACCAGCTCCTGCGGGGCAATCCGTTGTCGAGCAGCAGCATCTGCTCTGCGCGATAGAGCTGCCTGTTCAGTGCGGGGTCTGTTTTCAGGCCCTGCGATCTCGATGCGAGGTAGGTCTTCAATGTTTCTGTCGACTGCCCAAGGCGGGCAACGGCATTCTGAAGCGGGGCAAAATTGATGAAGGGTACTTCGGGCCTGATTGCGGGAACCGCCAGCGGTTCGGTAACACGGTCGGCGATTTTGTATAGATTTTCGCGGACGAGCTGGTTCTCAAACGCCGTTTGTTCCCGGGTCTTGTCGGCCAGCCCGATGACTTCCGAAAGGTATTTGCCGATGTTTTTCTGCAAAACCACGAAGTCGAAGGGCAGGGTCTCCGCATTGGCATAGCGCAGTGTGATGAGGCCCGCCGTCTGGGCCAACAGTTTACCATACACGAAGCCGGGATCCTTGAACCGGGTGAAATGGTCGTAGGAGTCGTAGATGGAATGGTATTGCCCGTCTTCATCTTCTCCGGAAAAACCCAGGTTCAGCGAGGGAACACCCAGGTGCTGGAAGAAGGGGGAGAAGTCGGACCCGGAGCCCAGAGGATACAGGGAAAGCGATTTCCGCTCCAGTTGTTCTTTTTTCTCTTTGACACCCCCGGCATTGATGATGGCGGATGCCCGCATACGTTCAAGGATGCTCACCCCTGCCTGCGGGTCCTTTACGGAGCCTGCAACTTCATTGACAGCCGTTTCCAGCGCCGCCGACCCTCCCGCACTGAAAAAACCTCTTCCGTTGCCATCGCTGTTGACATATACGACGGCTTTTTGCTGCAATTCGGTGGCATGGTCTTCCACCCATTCGGTCGATCCGAGTAGTCCGGGCTCTTCGCCGTCCCAAGCGCAATAGACAATGCTGCGTCGGGGCGCTTTGCCTCCCTTGGCAAGGAGGCCGACCGCACGGGCTTCTTCCATGAGCGCGGCAAGGCCGCTGATGGGATCGGCGGCTCCGTATACCCAGGCGTCGTGGTGGTTGCCGCGAATGATCCATTCATCGGGAAAATCAGATCCGGGCATCCGGGCAATGATGTTGTTTACGGGCCGTACTTTCCAGTCGAACTGAAGTTTGAGATGCACGGTATTCTTTCCCGGACCCACATGGTAGGTGATGGGAAGTGCACCCCGCCAATCCGGGGGCGCTACGGGGCCGCCCAGATTTTCGAGCAGGGGCTGTGCATCGGCATAACTGATGGGAATCACCGGTATCTTAAGCAGATTGGTGGCATCCTCACGCTTCAGGCGGACGGCTTCTTTTGTGGAAGCGACACCCGGTGTGAGCGGGTCGCCGGGATATATGGGCATATCTTCCACGGAGCCGCGCTGCGCACCGAATGCAGGACGGAAAGGGCCTTTCGGGTACACATCGCCTTCATAATAACCGTCTTCTTTGGGATCGCTGTATATGATGCAGCCGATGGCGCCGTTTTCCTGTGCCAGTTTCGGTTTGATGCCTCTCCAGCTTGCTCCGTAGCGTGCGATCACTATTTTCCCTTTCACGCTGATGCCCATGCGGGCCAGCTTCTCATAATCGGCAGGGATGCCGAAGTTTACATAAACCAGCTCGGCCGTAACATCCCCGTCGGCGCTCCAGCAGTTATATACGGGCAATTGTTCTGCTTGTCGCGAAGAAGTGGCGTCCTCCGCCAATGCCGGTTCGCGCAGGGAAGCGGTGAACTTTTTTGGAGTATTCAGTTCCAGCAGCCGGGTCATGGGTGTGGGGAACAGCACCTGGTAGGTTTCAACCGATGTCTGAAAGCCCCATTCCCTGAAGCGGTCGCGGATATAGGCGGTGTTGCGGTCGCCCCCCGGTGAAGCCACATGGTGCGCCTCCCGGGTCAGGTCTTTCATGTACTGCCCGATCCGGTCGGCACGCAGCAGGGCCTCGAATTCTTTTTCACGGGCCTGTTGTATGGTTGCGGCTTCGGAGCCAAAGCCGCTGATCGGGGAGGTTTGCGCCATAGTGTTGAGGCAAAAGCAAACTCCCGCTACTGAGAGAAAAAACTGGAATTTCATGCTGATTTTTTTTCGTGTATTTGATTGCGTTATGTATCCTGCTTTTTGGATAACTGCCCAAGAGGTGGCAGTCCTTATTTTAATGCCGCAATACGCAGGACCTCGCTCATGAACAGGGCAGTTTCTTTTTCCACACCCGCCACATCGCCTGATTTGATGGGGGATGCCAGCACATGGTTTCCGGTAAGGGGCATGGCTTTTTCCCTTTTGCTCTCCGCCGGTGTGCCGAGTTTGCCGAACATGTCTTTCATGGCGCTTACTTTCACCACTTCGTCCTGGTGTGCCTCATCGCGGTAGTAGTAGAGCATCAGCACGGGTTGTTTGATTTTACCAAACGTCTCATCCGTCATGGTTGTTTCCATCATCTCCTCCAGTTCTGTCACCGCTTCGATGCGGTAGGGCGTATTCCAGTACTTGCGGTAGCGGGCGGTGGTATCGGGAGGCGTAAGGTAATCGCTTCCCTTCACCATGCGGGCGATCTGCAGGCCCCAGGGATTGTTGAGCAGCCGGGCATTGGGATCGTTGATGGCGATGTTGGGCGAGTAAAGGATAAGTGCTGCCACCGCATCGGGATAGGTGGCAGCCAGTTGCAGGGCCTGGGTCCCTCCCGTGCTCGTGCCCATCAGAATCACTTTCTTTCCGATTTTTCTTCCGATGGCAAGCGCCTCTTTGGCACTTTCCCAGTAACGGTCGGCCGTAAGGTTGAGCAGCTGCTCGCTTGTGTCGATGCCGTGCTCGGCCAGACGGGCCAGATAGAGGTTGCATCCGAAGCGGCTGGCGGTGTTCACATGAACCGGATAGCCCTCTCCCTGCGAAGCGGAAAACCCGTGCAGGTACACCAGTGCATAATCGGTAACGGCCCTGTTGCTGTCGTTGGCCCACAGGATGCGCGCCTCGTTGTCGGGTCGCAGATGATGCGCCGCTTCATGCTGATGCACATATTCATCCAGCTGCCGGGCCTCAGGCACCACCGGCAGTTGTGCATTGTACTCCGGTTTGTGTGGACTGGGTCCAAGCAGGTAGGTAACAACCAGCACCAGTATCAGGATGAGAATTACTTTGCCTTTACGCATGTTTTTTTGATGAAGCTAGCATTTTAATGGGTATCGGGCAAAATAGGAGAAAACCGGTCGATACTGCCTGGAGCGCAGATGCCCAGTGTGAATCTTTCAAGAACATTGTCACGCGTGCCGGGGTTCAGGAAATCGCCGTTCAGCGCAGTGATATGGAAATTGGAAAACTGCACCGTATCCTGAATCAGGAAGCCCGTCCTTTTCAACAACTCCATATCTTCTTGCCGGGCGTAGATGGCGCAGCCACCGGAAGATGCCATGAATTTACGAAGCCCTGCCGTGTCGGCAATCCGGTAGGCAGGTGTATTGCCATAAAATTCAAAAGCATAGGAACTGCAGTTGTACATGACGGCTTTCATGCCGGGATGATGTCGGTTCAAATGCCTTGCGGCCTTCAGGCCCGATTGGTAGGTGAGCAGCTTCGGGTAAAAGTAAAAGGACAGATACGTTGCAAGCAGCAGTGTGGTGACAACGCCTGTGGCAACCAAGCGGTGGTTGGTCTTTCCTGCTGCGAAAAGGAACAGAAGTGTCATGCCCATCAGCAGGAAGCTGTATGACGGCTCCGAAAAACGGGTAAGCAAGGTGAGTGCGGTAATCAGCAGTATTGCGATGAACAGTTGTATCCACATCACGATTTGCCAGCGCGAAATAGCGGACGCTTTTTTCAATCCGGATATAAAACCCGCTGTGATAATGGCTGTGTGCGGAAAAAGAATGACCAGGTAATGTGGCAGCTGGAAACGGGAGAGCGAGAACAGCAGGAAGCTGATGACGAAACTTCCCAGCAATACCTTTAAGCCGTTCTCGTGAATTGACTGTTTCACCAGATTTTTGAAACGCATCAATGCGGCAATCAACAGGAATGCCCAGGGAAAGAATGCCCAGAGAAAAGTATGTACAAAGAAAAACGGGTCTCCGCTCCCCTTGATGGGCCCGGTATTGAAGAACCGTCCGAACTGGCTGTCCCACAGGAAAAATCGGATTCCTGAAACCCCGGTGGTGCCGAATACCTTTTTTTCGGGATGAAGGTCGAACTGGGCGTAAAGGCAGTAAACT
>JBIIDU010000159.1:0-5595 GCA_044238165.1 Ferruginibacter sp.
CGGCAACCACCGCTTCAATACAAGACTGCAACTTCTTGCCGGGGCCGATTTGCGGCGTAACCGCAGCGACCAATCCTACCGTTCCGACGGTGCCTGGGGCCCCTTCGAAAGCAAGCCCCTGGCAGCCGACACGACTGTCATGGTCCAGTACAGCGCTTACGCTTCACTTTTTTACAAGGCCCGCAACGGATTCAACACCGAACTCGGCGGTCGGATCAACCACCATTCCTTTTACGGCAACAACGCCACCTTCTCGTTCAATCCGTCGTACACCTTTCGGCGCCGCTGGATGTTGTTTGCGAATATTTCATCGGGCTACCGGGTACCCTCGCTTTATCAACTTTACAGCGAGTTCGGCAACAGCAGGTTGCTTCCGGAAAAATCGGTGAATTTCCAGGGAGGTATAAGCTACACCGGCGCTTCGGTCCGGGGAAGGGTGCTCTTTTTTTCAAGGGGCATCCGTCAGGTGATCACATTCTTTACCGATCCGGTGACTTATGCGGGAATCTACATCAATCAGGAAAAGCAGCAGGACCATGGTGCGGAGGCGGAGCTGACTTTTTCTAAAGGAGCTTTTTCGGCAAACCTGAACTACACCTACCTCGACGGTGAGATTTCAACGAAAACCGATGCCGGGAAAGACACAACGTTCAATAATCTTTTCCGCAGGCCGCGTCATTGTTTGAACTTTTCGCCTGCATACCGCATTACGCAACGCCTGCTGGTTTCGGCACAATGGCGTCTGGCCGGAAAATCGTTCGAGCCGGTATACGGTAGGCCACCTGCACCATTGGCTGCATATTCCCTGCTGGGCATTTATGGAGAATACAACTTGTTGAAAAGAAGCAAACTGTTTCTGGATATTCAAAACCTCACCGATGAATTGTTTTTCGACCAGTTGGGTTTTACAACCCGCCCCCGGTCTTTCAACGTCGGCTTTCAACTGAATTTTTGATATGCCTTGACCGGACTTGAGGGATTTATCTTTGCTGCCATGGGTGGCATTCTCCATTATGCGCAAAAATCCGGCTGGGCCGCATTGCTTCTGCTGGCATTTTCCATTCCGCTGGCTGCGCAGCATTCTTTTTCAGGAACCATTCTCGGGCATGGCCGACATCCTTTGCCGGGCGCCAGTGTTTGTTATGGCTTGGGCTATTGTGTACTTGCGGACAGCAGCGGTAGGTTTTCGCTTTTGTCCGACTCATCCGAACAGACTGTCACGGTTTCCTGTGCCGGGTATGCATCCCTGACCCTGCTGCTCCGAAAAGCGGATACGTCACTTGTCATTCAACTTTCAGGAGCGACACAGTATCCGGAAGTGGTGGTACAGGCTTTCGACAGCAGGCTACGGCTCAGTGAAACGCCGGCTGCAGTGGGTGTTCTTCTGCGTCCGGAACTTTCTCGTTTCGCCAATACCGGATTTGTAGCTGCGCTAAATACGGTATCCGGTGTCAAAATGGATGAGCGAAGTCCGGGAAGTTACCGGCTCTCCATCCGCGGAAATCTCTTGCGTTCCCCTTTCGGCATCCGCAATGTGAAAATGTACTGGGATGGGATTCCCTTTACCGATGCCGGCGGCACCACCTATTTCAATCAGGTCGATTTCAATGAAATCGGGAGAATGGAAATTGTCCGGGGACCTGCAGGCAGCATTTATGGAGCCGGTACCGGTGGTACGGTGCTCCTGTACAGCGCATTGCCCGACTCTGCCGCACAAAGCATTTCCATCAGCAGCCTTGCAGGGCTTTACGAAACAGCAGGATTGTCGGTTGCCCTTGCCCGCGCAAAAACTGGCGGCACGATGCTGCTGCGTTACAGCCACATCCAGAGCGACGGCTGGCGGCAGCATACCCGGATGCAGCGCGACAAACTTTTCTTTTCCGGGTCATGCCGTACCGGTAAACACTCTGAACTCCGCGCTTTACTTTTTTACAGCCGCCTGGCTTATCAGACCCCGGGAGGGATTACCCAAAGTCAGATGGATTCGGCTGCCCGTCAGTCAAGGCCCGCCAGTGGATCTTTCTCTTCTGCCGCTGCACAGCAGGCCGGCATTTCCCTGAATACCGCTTACGCCGGATTTTCACATCAGTATGTCATCAGCAACCGCTGGAGCAACAGCACGGCCATTTATCTTGGTGCCACGCAAACGCTGAATCCGTCCATACTGAATTATCAGGAAAAGCAGGAGCGCGGTATCGGTGGCCGAAGTTTTTTCCGGTATCATAGTAACCGTATTCAGTTCCACCTGGGCGCAGAATTCCAACACGCTTTCACCAAAAGCGCCGTCTTCGGAAATAAAGGCGGAACCCCCGATACATTGCAGTACCGCGATGAGATCAGGAGCCTTCAGCTCAGCTTTTTTGCGCAGCTCCTGTATCGGTTGCCTGGAAATTTTCAGTTGCAGGCCGGGTTGAGTTACAACCGGTTTGCCTATGGATTCACCCGCCTGAACCGGCAGCCGGTCATACCGGCCGACCATACTTTTTCTCCCCAACTGGTTCCCCGGATCGCATTGTCTCGCGTCTTGAACGGCAAATTCAGTGCATACGCTGCTCTTAGCAAGGGCTATTCACCACCCAGCATCGACGAAGTGGTGCCTTCCACAGGACAGTTCAATGCCTCGCTCCGGGCCGAAACAGCGCTGAATGCTGAGGCCGGACTGCGGATGGCTTTCTTGAATGGAAAACTGGTGGGCGATCTTTCCCTTTACAGGTTGCAGTTGCGGCAAACTATCGTACTGCAGCGAGATGCCTCGGGTGCCGACTATTTCGAAAACGCAGGGGGCACTTTGCAACACGGGCTGGAGATGGGTATCCAATATGCGTTTCCAATGAAGACAGGGAGCTTTGTCAACCGCGCAAACGCCCGCATCGGCCTGACGCTTCAGCAGTCAAACTTCACGGAATACCGGCGTAGCGGGAATGATTTTTCCGGAAATCTGTTGCCCGGTGTGCCCGTTCATGTACTTGCCGGGGCATGGGATATTTCAACCCGAAACCGCTATGCACTTCATCTTACGCTGAATCATACCGGCGCCATCGTCCTCAACGATGCCAATTCGGCAACCGCCCCCGGTTATCTGTTGATGCATCTCCGCCTTGAGAAGGGTCTTTTCATCGGAAAAAGGCTGCAGTGCGAAATATTCGGAACGGCAGATAACAGTTTCAACCGGCCCTTTAGCCTGGGCAACGACCTCAATGCTGCCGGTGGCCGGTTTTACAATCCCTCGGCTCCCTTCAATTTTACCGCGGGCATTCTTTTGAAATGTTTGTTTCCTGCTGCGGGAAACTAAAGGGTTATTGTGCCTTCCATGATTTGCCGGCAATGATTTTTGAGTTCAGGAAAAAAGTCTTCATAAACCGATTGCAGCGCTATAAGCTGTTCCCTGAAGATGTGCACGGCGGGTTGCGCATCGGAAATGAATGCTGCGCGCCGTACCAGTCCATTGAAACTTTTTTCAATGCCTTCGGGAAATCGGTAGTGGAACAGCCAGTTCTGACTAATCATGTAGGGCAGTATGTGCGAAAACGACTCAGGCAGTTTTTGGGAGTAGGATGACAGTAAACGGTATGTGTTTTTGCTGAAATCCATCAGGTGCTGCTCGTTGAGGAATTCTTTTTCGTCGTTGGCCAGGAAATGATCCAGAACGATATCCACAAAGGCTCCGGCATAAAGGCGGTAGGCGGGGGCAAAATGTTTTTTGGCTTCCTTGACCGCAGGATGAAAGTCGGTGAAACGGTCTATGTCGCGGTGGATCCGGATACCCTTCTGCACGCCTTCGGGGTAGGAGAAGCGCGCGCTGCCTCTCACAAAATCGCTGATCATATTGCCCACGAGGATATCAGGGTGGTTGAACGACAGGTAGGCGTGGGCGAGGAAGTTCATTTTGCAGGAATCAGGAGCTGAAGAAGCAAAACGTTTTGATACTTAGACGTTTTTGTCGCCTAGTTTCTTTTGTCGAGCCCCCAGGAAAGTTTGTTTCGGAGGGTTTGCAGGAAATTGTTCTCGTTCAGGCGGATAAGGTTTACGCAGAACTTTTCTTTTTTCACGGCCAGCTGTGCCTCCTTCGGTACCACGATGCGCCGGCTGTCGAGTGTGCAGATGAAGCTGTCGGTGCGGCCTTCCACTTCGAACGAGATGATGGTATTGTCGGGAACCACGATGGGCCTGATGTTCAGATTATGTGGCGCAACCGGGGTGATGACGAAGCTGCCGCTTTCGGGGAAAACGATGGGTCCGTTACAACTCAGCGAATATCCGGTGGAACCGGTGGGTGTGGCCACAATCAATCCGTCGGCCCAGTAGGTGTTCAGGAATTCGCCGTTGAGGTAGGTATTGATCCTGATCATCGAGGAAGAGTCCTTCTTCTGCAGCGTGAATTCGTTGAGCGCGTAGGGCACCCCGTCGAATACCGGAATATTCGCATCGAGGTGGATGAGTGTGCGTTGCTCTTTCACGAAGGTGCGGTCGGCCAGCGCGGCGATAGCAGGTTTCAGTTCCTCCTTACCGATGTTTGCCAGAAAGCCCAGCCGGCCGTAGTTGATGCCCAGTATGGGAATGCCTTTGTCCTGCACCAGCGTGACGGTGTCCAGCAGGGTTCCGTCGCCGCCGAGACTGATGATGCAGTCAAAACTGCTGTCGAGGTCTTCGGATGTGCTGAATGTGCTGTATTTGCCCCGGATGTTAACGGCAGAATAAAACTGATTGAAAAAGTCCTGTGAAAAAACAGGTTCGATGCGGTGGGCGATCAGCTCATCAAACAGCACTCCCAGATCGCTGAGCTGGTCGTTTTCTATCCCCCGGCTGTAGATGGCTATTTTCATATGTTGCGCTGCTTGGGTATGTACAGGCCGTCAATTTTCCGGTGCGATTCAGCCATCGGTTCATCTTGTCGACTGCAGTCCGAAGCCCAGATGTAAAAATAGTCCGTTTTGGCCTAACTGGTTGAAACTGTATTCGAGCCGCAGACTGAGGTCGTAGAGAGTGAGCAGGTCTATTCCCAGCCCTCCCGAGTACAACAGCTTGTTGTTCAGTTGCGACCGGTATTGCTCCAGGGTATGCACATAGCCTGCATCGGCATAGGTTTTCGCGAACAGGCTTAGTGGAATTCCGTTCCCCTTCTCTTTTCCGAAGGGGAATGGGAGGCGCACCGACCAGATTTTCTTTTTCAGCGTAAGCCGGGTCATGGCCGAAGCGACTCCGTCAATCACCTGCAGCTCAAGTCCGCGCAGATAGTAGTCTCCGTAGCCCATAGCCCTGCGGTTGAGGTAGGGCTGATCGAAGGGGAGGGAAATTTTTCCGTTGAACTGGAAGCTGAAGAAAACATTGTTTTTGATGTCCACATAGCGGTTGTAGCCGATTTCAGCGGTTGTCATGTCCATCCCGCCCGAAAATCCCAGTCCCCGTCTGTTGAGCAGCAGGGAGGCCGTGGTTCCCTTCAAAGGGTAGGCCACATTGTTCACGTTCATGTACTGGTATCCGTACGTGAGGTCAAGCAGGTTAACCTGGTTGCCGGAGGAAATGAAATAATTCGGATTGTAGGGTTCTTTCAGCAGGGAATCGGTAACGGCGATGTGGTTGAAACTGATGCTGAAG
>JBIIDU010000160.1:0-5592 GCA_044238165.1 Ferruginibacter sp.
GTATTCATAAACAGAGTTGCTGCCGATTATGCTGTCCCGGTCGATACGTATGAGGTCGTTGTTGTTAAATTCCCCCTTGCTGAGGTTGCCCGACAAGGTCAGGGTGTTGCGGTTGTCAATCAGATAATCGAAGCCGGTTCGGCCGAAACCGAAGAGTCCGGTGCCTACGGGGCGGTTATTCTGAACAAGGTGGGTTTCCCCGTTACGCAGAAAATCGGTGCGGGTGGTTTGCGCGGTAGTGATTGTTTTTCGGAAATTGAGCTGGCCCGATGCGAAGAAATTGATTTTACCCTGGCGGATGTTGATATCACCCCCGAATCCGGGCCTTCCCCGGCTGTCGAGGCTGGTACGTACGCTGCCGTTATAACCCGTTTTCCGGTTTTTCTTCAGTACCACATTCAGAATGCCGGCACCGTCGCCGCTGGCATCATATTTGGCGGAGGGGTTGGTGATCATTTCAATGGTGGCGATTGCATCGGAGGGAATCTGGTCCAGGGTAAGGTTGGTGGGCCTCCCGTCAACAAAAATCTGCGGGGTGGCGTTGCGCATGGTCACGTTCCCGTCGATATCCACATTCAGTCCCGGCACATTCCGCATCACATCTACCGCAGTGCCGCCGGTATTGTTGAGGCTTCGTTCCACATTGAAAATTTTGCGGTCGATGGCCATGGTCAGCAAAGGTTTCTCGCTCCGGACGGTTACCTCCTGCAGCATGGCGGCATCTGTTTGAAGCCGGATATTTCCCAGGTCCTTGTCGGCCGCGTTCAGCATGCTGTTGAAATCGCCGCCGGCCATGTTGACCGTGAAAAATACTTTTCTTTCGACTGTCTTATAGCCTATGGCGGTTATGCGTAGTTTGTACGTGGCCATCACGGAGAGGTTTTCCAGACTGAACTCACCTTTTTTGTTGGTGAGCATGCCCTCCACCACCATGTCCCTGCGTTTCTTCAGCACCGAATCCAGCTTGTTCTGCAACAATTGTACCGATGCGGCTTCAATGGCTTTTCCTGTGGCAGAGTCCAGAACTTTTCCGTAAAAACGCCCCATATTCATCTGTTGGCCGCCACGGTTGCCCCCACCGCCTGGAAACTGCGCCTTAGCAGTGAGCGCCATCAGCAGCAGAATCGATAAGTACAGTAGTTTGGATTGAATGCTAGGCATGGGTAAAATTTTGATTCGTATGACAACCGGGGGCAGTAAAGGTTTAGGCTGTCTGTTGAAGATTGATGAACGGTACTTGCATTGCCCGGGGTTTTTCTGCCGGTTCCCTTCAATTGAAAAAGATATTGACCAATACCTGAAGCAGACCGATGGTAAAGCCAAAGAAAGCGCTGATCAGCTCCAGGAAACGGAATTCCTTACTCGTGATTTCCATCAGAATCCCTTCCAGTTTTTCGGAAGAGAAAGCCGCCACTTTTTCCCGCACAATCTTTTCCAGGTCCAGGTCATGCTCCAGTTTGTTCATGTAACTCTTCATCAGCACCGGAAAGAGACTCTCCAGCTCCTGCAGGAAAGCCTCTTTGAGCTGGTTGATGGTTTTGTCACCGATGAACATCGAGAGCATGGGAAAAACCTCTTTGATCTTGTTGTGCAGGAAGTGGTCGATATGCTTTTCGATGTCGGGGCGGAGTTTTTGCAGGTTGTCGGGACTGGTTACCCGGGCTTCGATTTCAGAAAAACTCAGCAGTTCGCGTCCCACTACCTGGCCCAGCTTTTCGGCAATCAGGTGCTGGTTTTTGGGAAATACGCCCTGAAGGGTGATGCCGAGTATCCTGACGGGGTTACGGGGGCGGAAGAGCATTTTGATAGCCACCCAGGTGGTCACCCAGCCGGTGAACGTAGACAGGAGAACGGTAATGATATGTGCTGAAAACTGCATGAGCTTGAACGCGGTTGCAAAGTAACGCAAATTAAAACCAATACCCGGACCGCATCCGGGGCTTTCAGAAAGCCGGAGTGCAACGATTATTTTTTTTCCGGCCCATTTTGACTAGATTTGCACCTCTTAAAACGGTAGCTGTAGCTCAGTTGGTTAGAGCATCAGATTGTGATTCTGAGGGTCGAGGGTTCGAGCCCCTTCAGTTACCCAAAGCCTCTTTTCCGGGAGGTTTTTTTATTTCAGCCAATTCCTTACCCGGCTTTGGGGATGCATAAGGCTTTGTTAAACAGCAGCGATGCCGATTTGCGCCTACCCGCTCACCGGTTTTTTCCGTTAATTTTACCCCATGTTCCCATTAAAACAAATTTTTATGAACAGACGATTTGTACCCTTGTTGCTGGTGATTCTTCTCGGAGGTTTCATTTTCGCTTTTCAATCGTTGAGCCGGCAAGGGGGCGACAACCCCAAGACCCGCCACGAGCGCATTTTGCGGAACGTGGCATTGCTGCTGGAAGAAGGGCATTACAGCCCCAAGAAAATTGATGATAAGTTTTCGGCTTCGGTGCTCAAGAGTTTTCTGAAGGAGCTGGACGAGGATAAGACCATTTTCCTGCAAAAGGATATTGACAGTTTCAACCGGTTCAGTACCAAGATAGACGACGAGATCCGCGGCGCCAGTTCGCTCCGCTCTTTCTATGCCATCAGCGATTCCTACACCCGCCGGCTCAATGAGGTGTCGAAAATTTTTCCTGCAATGTTGAACAAACCCTTTGATTTTTCCCGAGAGGAGTCCGTGAATTTTGATTCCGAGAAATCGGCCTACCCGCTTACCGAGGCGGAAAGAACCGAGGTCTGGCGCAAACGCGTGAAGTATATGGTGCTCGCCCGCTACTACGATATGCTGGAAGATCGTGACAACAACTCCAAAAAAACGCTGCAGGTTGCGGATAGCGTTGTGCGAAGCAATGTGCCGGCCAAAAAGGATTCCACCCTCGAGCGGGAGGCACGGGATCAGGTAAGGCGCCAGCTTGACCGCTACTTCACCACGCTTAAGAACCACAACAAGCCCGACGAGTTGTTCAGCACCTTCATCAACGCCATCACAACCGAAATGGATCCGCACTCCACCTACTTCGCCCCCATCGATACCCGTGGTTTCAACGAGTCGATGAGCGGCAAGTTCTACGGAATTGGGGCGCAGTTGAAAGAGGAAGACAACAAGATCAAGATATCGAGCCTCATCGCCGGAGGACCTGCCTGGAAGTCGGGGGAGCTTTCCGTGAATGATGAGATCATGAAAATCGGGCAAGGTAAAAACGAGCCTGTGGATGTGACGGGATATTCCGTGACCGACGCCGTGAAACTGATCCGAGGTTCGGAATCCGGTACGGAAGTACGCCTCACCGTCCGTAAGATAGACGGCAGCACAAAAGTGATTGTGCTCAAGCGCGATGAGATCAAGCTCGACGACACATTTGCCCGCAGCGCCATCATACAGAATGGAAGCGAAAAAATCGGGTATATCTACCTGCCGGAATTTTATTTTGACTTTGAACGGCCCAACGGCGCCAAGTGCAGCGAGGATGTGGCCCGGGAAGTGACCAAGCTGAAAGCCGAGAATGTGTCGGGCATCATCATGGACCTGCGCGGCAACGGCGGCGGTTCCCTCCCCGAAGTGGTGAAGATGGTCGGATTGTTTGTAGGCAACGGCCCTGTTTGCCAGGTGAAATCGCGCGACATGTCGAGGCCCCTTGAAAACCGGGCAACCGGCAGTACGGTGCTTTATACAGGTCCGCTTACCGTTCTTGTTGACGAATTCAGCGCATCGGCCTCTGAAATTTTCGCCGCTGCCATCCAGGATTACAAAAGAGGTGTCATCATCGGCAGCAGTTCCACGTACGGCAAAGGAACCGTGCAGCGTACCATTCCCCTCAGTCCCGAGTCGGAGTTGCCGCTGGCCGACTCCCTCACTGAAGATCTGGGAACCCTGAAACTTACCCTGCAGAAGTTTTACCGCATCAACGGAGGAACCACGCAATTGAAGGGCGTGACCCCCGATGTGGTGCTGCCCAGCCGTTATGAATTGTTCAAAGGCAGGGAAAAAGACAATCCCACCGCATTGAGCTGGGACGAGATTCCACAGGCGAAATACAAGCCGATTGCCATACCGGGCTTCGATTCGGCGCTGGTGCAGTCGAACCGCGATGTGGCTTCCAACAAGGTATTCAGCTCCATCCGCAGCCAGGTGAACTGGATCGACAAGTTTAACGATAAGCAGTATCCGTTGCAGTTGAACAAATACCGCGACCAGCAGCGTCAGCTGAAAGCGGCCTATAAAAATCTCGATACACTGTCGAAATTGCGTACCGTGATGAAGGTTACCAATGCCGCTCCGGACCTTGCCGCTTTTTCGGCCGACAGTGCGAAGCAGGAAAAGAACAAACAGTTTGTGGACCGCATCGACAGCGATATCGTCATCCAGGAATCGCTGCAGGTGATGAACAGGCTAATTGGGCTTTCGGATGACCGCAAAGAGGATACGCTGAATCATCCAATCCGAAAGAACTGACCGCCGCTGGCTGTTTGGGTTAGTAATTGACAAGAGGCATCTATCTTCCTCCTTCAACAAAGCCAATATTCAATTCATATTATATGCGCATTGTTTTTTTTCTTGGCTGGATTACGCTGGCCGCCCTTGCACAACCTGTATGCGGGCAAACCACCCGCTGGCAGCAGAAAGTGAAGTACACGATGGATATCGATATGGACGTGTCGACCAACCGCTTCACCGGCTCTCAGAAACTGGAGTACACCAACAATTCTCCCGATGCGTTGAAGCGGGTGTTCTATCATCTCTACTACAATGCCTTCCAGCCCAACAGCAGCATGGATATGCGCAGTCGCGAGCTGGGAAAGCAGCAGATCAACGGGCGGCCCGACTGGGATGCCCGTGTCCGCGACCGGATCAGCAAGCTGACCGAAAGCGAAATCGGATACCAGAAGATAAAAACCGTGATGCTGAACGGCGTGCCCCAGGAATTCATTTACCATGAAACCATACTCGAGGTCAAACTGAAGAAACCCATTGCTCCGGGTTCCACCGTCGTGCTCGACATGGAATTCGAAGCGCAGGTGCCCCTGCAGATCCGGCGTACGGGCCGCGACAATCCTACCACCACGGTGCGCTACAGCATGAGCCAGTGGTATCCCAAGTTGTGTGAATACGATGCGGAAGGCTGGCACCCTACGCCCTATGTGGCCCGTGAGTTTTACGGGGTCTGGGGCGACTTTGATGTGAGCATCTCCATTGACGCAACCTACAAGCTCGGGGGTACCGGCCTGCTGGTAAACGCCCGCGAAATAGGATGGGGCTATGATGCGCCGGGCACTCCGCTCAAAACCACGGCATCGGCTAAACGAAAATGGCGTTTTATGGCCGGCAATGTGCATGATTTTGTGTGGGCTGCCGATCCGGACTACCTGCATGTCACCAAAAAACTTAAGGGAAACGGTCCCGCCATCCACGTGCTGTACAAGAATCCGGCTAAAAGCGCTCAAACCGATGCCGACTGGAACAAAGTGGCGGATGCGGCCGGACAGGTGCTGCCCTTCATGGAAATGAAATTCGGCAGGTATCCCTATCCGCAGTATTCCTTCATCCACGGTGGCGACGGGGGTATGGAATATCCCATGGCTACCTTGCTTGTAGGTCC
>JBIIDU010000019.1:0-19154 GCA_044238165.1 Ferruginibacter sp.
TGACGGAAGACCGGAAAAAGCAGATTGCCGATACCGCGCGCGCTTATCTTCAGATGTGACGCTGCAGGCAGTTTTTCGATTCCTGTAAATTCGTGAACCGGGGGTATCTACCGGAATCTGATTTGCTAACTTTATAACTTCATACTCCTTGCCATGGCTGAAAAGAAAATTAAAAAAGTCATCATCAAAACAGCGCCAACTGCGGTTTCTGTCACCAGTTATCTCGAAAATCTTCCCGACGCGAAGCTGCGAGAAGATAGCCGCATTCTGCTGCAAATGATGGAGGAAGCGACCGGAGCAAAAGCCGTGCTCTGGGGCGCGGCACTTATCGGTTTCGGCAACCGGCCGGTGACCAGTGCGGCTACCGGTCGCACAGTCGATTGGATGAAGGTTGGTTTTGCTCCACGTAAATCAAAGTTCTCGCTCTACCTGATGCTCGACCTCAAAAAACATGCTTCCCTGCTGGAAAAACTGGGCAAGCATAAGACCGGCGTGGGCTGTATTTATATCAATAAGCTGGCCGATGTGGATATGCGCGTGCTGCGCGAACTGGTAGAAATTGCTGCTGCGGGAAAATAATTGCCTCGTTTTTCCGTTTTCCCGGTGCTTTCCGGATTCCGGCTGACGGAATCTGTCAACCAGCGCCCCGCTTATGAAAAACAATGCACTCCTTCTGCTGCTTATTTTTTCTGCACTCATACCGTTCAATGGTTCCGCACAAACCGGAAAAGAGATCAGAATCGGCGAACAGGTCTGGATGGCCGAAAACCTCGAGGTGGTAAGGTTCAGCAACGGCGACCCGATACCGCAGGCGAAAACGCCCGACGAATGGAAGAAGGCCGGCGAAAACAAACAGCCTGCCTGGTGCACTTACAACAATAAGCTCGATTACCGCATCCGTTACGGAAAAATATACAATGGATATGCTGTTGCCGACAAACGGGGCTTATGTCCCACGGGTTGGCATGTTCCCTCGGATGTTGAATGGACGGCGCTCGTTCAAAACCTGGGCGGCGAGTTGGGGGCTGCAAAAAAAATAAAAAGCACCGGCGGCTGGCATGATGACCGGAACGGTAACAACAGCAGCAGTTTCAATGCCTTGCCGGGCGGAAGCCGCAACGCACAGGGGGAATTTTACAGTATGGGGATGTTTGGCTACTGGTGGAGCGCTTCCGATTTCAATGCCGATCTGACGTGGATCCGTTATCTGTTTTACGAGGACGAGAAAGTGTTCCGCAATTTTTCCGACAAGACCTTCGGCCATTCAGTGCGTTGCATCAGGAACTGAGCCGGCTCTTCCATCAAATCCATATCCGCTGGGCAGGAATCTTCACGGAACAGGCATTCAATAAAAACCTTCCGTACATTTATTTTCTTCTCTGCATTTTCTTTTCGTTCAGGGACCAACCTGCAGCAGCACTCCGGGTTGTATGATGATGCCGGCACCAGGTGAAAGGAAAAGGGGTACGGATTATGAATCAGCGCGCAGCGGCTTTTCATCGGATGGTGCATGAAATTAAATTTTGATTAATTCCAACAATGCCAAGGGCTTGTTAACCCGATATGCGGGAACTTTCTTTTTTGATTTCGATAACAAAATCCGCTTGAACAGCATACTGTCATCATTCCTGCCTGCAGAACTTTTGTTCAGTCATCGCCCGATTACAGCAGCTATTGAATCCCCGCAGGCAATTTTATTATCATGTTTAGCGTATATTCGTTAGCGCCTCCCGGGCATAGGTAGGCCCATCAGCGGAAGGCTTTTCTGCGGAGTGCCCCTAAGGGCGATGGAGATGACTTTAAACCGAACAACATCATGAGTGAAAGCCGTTCACAAGATCTGTTGAAGATCAATTTCGATATCGTTTCTATTTTTCTTGATTATACCGACTGGTATGATGCGCTGGCAAAGGTTTTTTCACTGGTGAGCAGTTGTGTCGATGTAGACCGTATCTATTATTTTGAAAACCACCACAACCAGATCAGCGGTGAGGAGCTGACCAGCCAGCGGTACGAATGGGTGAAACAGGGTGTGGACTCTATGATTGACAATCCCGAGTTACAAAATTTGCCCATTGAATTTGTTGCGGACTTCATGGAACCTCTGCTGAAAGACCGGCCCTTTGAAGCCATCGTCAGCCAGTTGCCCGCGGGCAATACGAAAGACATCCTGACCAGCCAGGGCATCCTATCCATACTGGTGCTTCCGCTCTTCATCGACAAGCAACTCTTCGGGTTCATCGGTTTTGATGATTGTACGCGCGCGCGCAAGTGGACGCTGCAGGAATTGCACTTCCTGAAGAGCATCACCTCGAATCTCGCTTCCGCCATTTTCCGCCGCAACGCCATGAGGGAAGTGGAGCGGAAGGTGGATGATCTGGAGCGCATCAACCGTGAACTGGAGCAGTTCGCCTATGTGGCTTCCCACGACCTGCAGGAGCCCCTACGCATGGTTACGGAATTTCTGAAGCTGCTGGAGAAGAAATATGGCACTGTACTCGACGAAACAGGGCGTTCCTACATCCGTTATGCAGTGAACGGTTCGGTAAGGATGAAGGGAATCATCAGCGACCTGCTGGAGTATTCCCGGGTCGGCAGAACTTCTTATGCCCTTGAGCCAGTAAACTGCACCGAACTGCTGGATGAAATCAGGGAATTGCTGGGTGTCAAAATTGCTGAGAAGAGCGCCGTGGTTTCGTTGCAACATCCGGCCGTGGTGCTTACCTGGAAAACACCGTTGCGCCAGGTGTTGCTCAATCTGGTCGACAATTCACTCAAATACGCAAGGGCCGACAGTCCGCCTGTGGTCGAGGTCGCTGTGCGGGAACTGGAAAAATACTGGCTTTTTTCCTGCACCGACAACGGTATCGGCATCCCGCCTGAGTACCATGAGAAGATATTTGTCATTTTCCAGCGGCTCCATACTAAAGACGAGTATGAAGGAACAGGCATAGGGTTGGCTATTTCCAAAAAAATCATTGAGAATCTCGGCGGAAAAATCTGGCTGGAGTCGGTGCCCGGCGATAAAACGATATTTTACTTCACCATACCCAAAAAACAAGCATGGACCAGCTGATCACCCGCTCGGGCCTTCCTGTCCGTATCATGATGGTTGAAGACAACGAGGGCGATGTGCTGCTTACTCGTGAGGCGTTGAAGGACGCGGAAATTGTCAACGAACTTTTTCAGTTCAAAGACGGCGAAGCGGCAATTCGTTTTCTGCGCGAAGCGGTTGCGGCCGGATTTCCCCAACTGCCCGGTTTGATTCTGATGGACATCAATATGCCCAAGCTTTCCGGACATGAAGTGATGTTCGCCATGCGCCAGGACCCGGTTTTGTCCGAAATACCGGTATTTCTTTTCACTTCCTCCGAAGCGCCTCCCGACATCGAGCGGTCAAAACATAACCGGGCCACCGGCTATCTGGTCAAACCGCTGGATCTGCAAAAGTTCCGCGAGGCCGTTCTGTCAACTCCTGGTCTGGCATTCACTGAAAAACACGACTAAGCGGAACCTGAGTTTTTCTTTTGCCGGCAGAGAACCCGTGTAGGGTGTTAAAATTTTCCTATATCATTTTTATACGCAGTTTGTCTGATTGCCTATTGTTTAATTTCAGTTTCGTAAAAACAGACAGACACCATGCCCCGCCTTATTCCAATACTGCTTCTTTTGGGTTTGAGTTGCACGCAAAACCGCGGTGCATCGAAATCCGGCATTACGGAAGCACCGGCAAAGGCCGATACAATCCGAAACAAAATCTATACAACTGCAATCCGGTTCAGTGAAGAAAAGCTTTGGATCTATAATGCCTCTTACTATGCGATACCCTATCCCGGTGGCGACGTGCCTTCGGGCGGAGCCTGCACCGATGTGGTCATCCGTGCGCTGCGCGAACATGGCATCGATCTGCAGCAATTGATTCACGACGACATGGAATCCTGTTTCTCCTGCTATCCGCAAAAATGGGGCGCCAGCAAGCCCGACCCCAATATCGATCACCGAAGGGTTCCGAACATCATGGCCTATTTTGATAGAAAGCATTATGCCTTAGCGCCGAGCCGTAAAATGAGCGATTACCGGCCCGGCGATATTGTGACCTGGGAACTTTCGCCCGGGGTTACCCATATCGGTATCTGTTTGAAAAATGGCGACATTTACCATAATATCGGTCCCTGGGCGCGGATCGATAAAGCTGCGGTATTCAACTACAAAGTGATCGGACATTACCGGGTTCCGGTTTAGGAAAGACAAAAGAGGAAAGACAGAAGAAGAAGAGAAAAAGAAAACGGAGAAACGAATGAGTCTGCTCACCCATTATACACTTTCTACCCGATTCCGCTGGGGCAAGCACCGCGGAAAAACCCTCGATCAGGTTGTTGCCGAAGATCCGCACTATATCGACTGGTGCCTGATCCATCACGAAGAGTTTGTGATTGCCGATGCCGCATTGATGGAGGTAAGTGCCCGCTATCCTGTCTTCCTTTTGTCTGAACTCGCTGAATTCGCGCGCGGGCTGAAATTGTCGGGCCGCCATGTCTTTCCGCCTTTCAATCCCCATGCCTGGGTTGACCTTGTGATTCTCAAGGCGCTGCGTGGCGAGGACTGAGCAGGACTTTTGAACCAGAATATAATGCTACAGGAATATGAACAAGCCCAAACAAGATTTTGAAACTGCTGTGCCTGCTTTGGACACCCGGGCCGAAATTGAAGTTGCCGTTGAACAGGAAGAAGAACGGCAAACCATCCTGCATTGCCGATTGCGCTCTGCGGTCTTCTCCATGATCCGTATCCATCCCACAACATTTCTTATAGAACAGGATGGGACAAAGAGAAAACTGGTCAGTACGCTGGATATTGCCGTGGCTCCTGAATGGGGCCCCGGAAATTTTTCCGGCGGTCACCTGCATTTCACACTGGTATTTGAGGGGCTGGGAAAGGAATGCCGCAGTTTTTATATGGAGGAGTTTGCCGCACCCGGCGAGAACCTGCTGTTCAAAACCGATGCCATCCGGCGCAACCGAACCGATGTATATCGCGTAATGATTAAGGACGTGTAGATCCGGAACAGATCAGCCCGGCCATTTTATGCCGATTGGATATCTGTAATGGACCAATTTCATTGGCGCCAAACAGCTATCACATCGGCATTCTACGTGAAAATTTTTGGGCTGAGTGATAAATCACTATCGTGTCATTTTCGTTTCTCCCAATTGACCGCCACAATGATTTCATTCTTTCTTCCGATGAACTGGTAGGGCGCGTTGTATCCCAAAAACCGGAAGGGCCCGATGGGTTCAATACGGTTTTTGCGCAGCAGTTCAGCCAGCCGGGCGCTGTATTTTTTTATGTCACTGTCAGAAGCATAACCGCCAAAGCCTATGGCGGCTGCGTATTCCCCCTCTGTCTTTTTCAGATGGATTTCATCCGATAGCGGTTTGGGCAGATCGGACAGTTCGTATTTTTCGGGCATCACAAAGCTCATGCTCGAACGCTCGCTGCCCATGTCCATATGCACCGGGGCGGTCATGGCGATTTTGGTGCCCGTGGCGTTTCCACCGAAAATATAGTTGGCTATTTTACGGAAGCCCGGACTGGCCAGTTCACGGTAGTTTTTGGCGGTTGAATACACGGTGGCCAATACTGCCGGGGGATAATAGCGGATTTCATAACCGTTACCCTGGTTTACTACCGAGTATTTCTGTTTTTCGATGTTGAAGAGTCCCATTGTGGAAAACGAATAAAGAGTGATCAAGGTCAGCCCACCGATGGCAAGGATAAGTAGAGGCTTTTTCATGAAACCTACAACAACCTTGCGGCCGATTTGGTTGACGGCGGGGCAATCAATAGGCCGTTTCTGTCATACAATATCCGCCGCCGGCCCGGCTACTTGATGAAACTGCTGATGGCCATGTCGCTTCCGCTGAGGATTTTCAATACGTACCGCCCCCGGGGCAGTCCCGAAACATCCAGTTCGGTTTTGTTGAAACCTCTTGCCGCATGTACCGGTCGGCTGATAAGGGTTCGCCCGGAAAGATCTGTGACCAGCACCTGTGCCGGAGCCGGGAAAGTACTGTTCCATTCTACGGTCATGTTGCCTGAAGCGGGTTGCGGATAGAGGTTACCGATGCCGAATCCGCTTCTTACTGCCGCAAGCCTGATCGTTTTGGAGTAGCTCGCCTTGCCGTCGATGTCCACACAGCGGAGACGGAAATAGGTGGCCCCCGAACCTGTTAACGTTGCATGATAGACGTAATCGCGTCTGTTGTTGCTGAATCCTGCAGCCGCTGCTTCGCCGGTGGTGCGGAATCGAATGCCGTCTTCCGATTGTTCAATTTCGAAGCGTGCGGTATTGATTTCGGTTTCTGTGTGCCAGTTGAGTTTTGCCAGCATGCCTGCCCTGGTGCCGCGGAAATCAGCGAGGCTTACCGGAACGATGATGCTCGCGCAGCCTCCGTTGGTATAAAAAGTGTTGCCGTTGCTGAAGGTCACAAAGGCACCGTTGTAATCGGCCGGCGTCACATTGATCTGCGAGTCGAGCAGGGTATAGTTGTAGTTCACTATGGCAGCCGGGCAGCCGGTCGACTGCACCGAAAAGTAGCGGAAGTTGTTTGTCGCCGGAGAGCCGTAGTTTTTGAACGTGCCGCAGCGGTTGAAGCCGGATTGTGCCGTACCTGCGGCGGCAGTGAGACCCGGACAACCATTGGTCACATTGAAATAGGTGTCAAACAGGATGTAGAGCGGGGCCGAAGCGCAAAAGGAGGAGAGGTCGTACACCTGGCTGACCAGTGGCGAAAACACAAAAAAAGTGGCATTGGCCGGAATGCCGCCGGCCGGGATGGACGTGGCTACAGGGTTGCTGCAGCCCGGAAGTGCGATGGCGTTGTTCAGCGCGGCGATATAGTCGTTCATGGCGGGCGTGTAATTTCCCGTAATGTTGTTGAAAGTGATTTTTGCGGAACCTGTTCCGGAAGAAGGCGGATTGGAAGAACCATAATAAATGGTGAGGTTCGAGGGCTGGACATTGCTGCCGCCGTTTTTGAGCACTATGAACTCGTTGTCGCCTTCAAAAGCGGTACCGTTGCAGGCGTCGATCATGGCGGCCCGAACCTGCGGGCATTGGGCAATGGCCAGCAGCGAAGTTGTGCAGAGAAAAAAACAGAGTAAAAGAAGTTTGTTGATCGGGCGGCACATGATTTCTCTTTATTTGAAATGAAGAATTGTGTGAAATTGTCAGATAGCCCCTGATGGGTTTTGAGGGGCGAAAGTTACATTCATTTTCCCGTTGGAGGAATAACAACGGAACGGGTGTCCAAAAATATTGCCGGAATATTTCGGTAGTCAAATTCCCGCCCGTTCAGAGGAATGGCTTCAGCTCTCCGGTTTTCAACGTGTCAACCCTGACTTGAAGACACGGAGTTAGTTTCTGCTGAGCAGTATTTTTTTTGCCAGAAACCAAGGCCGATGGTCATTTCACCCACACTATTCGGTTCAGGAAAACCAACTATACGGTTCCGTCGGCCAGGTTTTTTGCCTGTGGGTTAAACAAAAACGAACGCCTGAATCCCCAAACCAAGTGCTGAAATGAATTGGGAAATTGTTAAATTCGCTAACAATGCCGACAGTACTGTACATTTTTGGGTGGAGGCTATTTTTTTATTCAAACGAGCGTTCAGAGCCGGTACATATCCATGCGGAGAAGGGAGATATGGAATGTAAATTCTGGCTTGATGTGGATGAGGTGGAAATCCGTGAAGCCTTTTCATTCAACCTGACACCCGCTTCACGAAGGGAAATAAAAAAAATCATTTACCAGCACTTCGACCTGATTGTAGAGGCTTGGGAAAAACACTTTAAAAAGTAAACGCATGGTCACAACGCACAAAATAGTATCACTTTCATTCGACCGCGATCATTTATACATTGAGCTTGACGACCGTCTAGTTAAAGTGGAATTGGAAAAAGTGTCTGCAAAACTGAAAAATGCTGATGATGTTCAACGCATGATTTATAGAATATCTCTCTCCGGATACGGAATACACTGGCCGCTTATTGACGAAGACCTCTCCGTTGATGCCTTAATCAGGTGTGCATGACTTTCTTCTTCAGGAAAACCACCCGTATAGTTCCGCCGGTTCCAGTTTGCGTTTTTCCTCCTCATTCAGGTCTTTGGCCAGGGTTCCTTCACGGAACAGCAGCAAACGGTTGCCGTATTGCAGCACCTGCTTCATACTGTGGGTGATGAGCAGGATGGTGACGCCCATCCGACGGTTGATGTCGGAGGCCAGTTCCATGATCATTTCCGCCGATTTGGGATCGAGTGCGGCGGTGGGTTCATCCATCAGCAAAATTCCGGGTTTGTCCATTACTGCCATCAGCAGGGTGAGTGCCTGCCTTTGACCACCTGACAGGCTGCCGATGGGGGTGTCGAGTTTCTTTTCGAGGCCCATACCCAGTTCTTTCACTTTGTCGGCTACCTGCTGCCTGAATGCAGCATCAATACCGGGCACGATTCTTTTTTTTGAAGTACGCAGGGCGGCCAGGCGGAAGTTTTCGAGCAGCGACAAGTCGGGGGCAGTGCCGTTGCCGGGATTTTGAAATACCATGGAAATCCAGCGGCTGCGCCGGTAATCGGGCAGGGTGGTGAGGCTGTTTCCGGCGATGCTGATGTTGCCGGTATCCGGAAAGAGGCTGCCGAATATCAGGTTGAACAGGGTTGATTTGCCGCTGCCGTTCGAACCGATGATGATGACGAATTCGCCCGACTGTATATCGAGCGAGAGGTTTTTGAGCGCCTTCACCTCATCGGCCTGTCCGGCATGAAAGGTTTTGCTGAGGTTGCGGATACCGATCATGATTCCGATTGTTTTTTGAGCAGGCTGCCGCTCAGGCCGGGCAGTGCCACAATCAGCAATACAAAGGCCGCGGTCACCATTTTCAGCAGGTTCGGATTCACCCCGCTCGACAAGGTGAGGGCAAGCACCAGTTGAAACACAAAGCATCCGGCAAGTACCAGCAGCAGCCGGCCTCCGATACTTTTGACGCGCAGCCATTTTTTCAGCGTGCTGCCAATCAGCACCGAGCCGAGCCCTGTGATCACAATGCCGATGCCCATGTTGATGTCTGCGAATCCCTGGTATTGCGCCACCAGAAAACCGCTTAGTGCCGTGAGCGCATTGGCCAGCGCCAAACCGATGATCTTGATACGATCGTTGTTCACACCCAGTGCGCGCGTCATCGCGGGATTGTTGCCCGAAGCGCGCATGGCGATACCGAAATCGGTTTTGAGCAGGTAAACGATGGCACCCATAAACAGCGATGCTACAAGCAGTGCAAGGACAAACTGGTTCAGCCTTTCGTTGGCGAAGATCCGTAACTGAGTGAACACGGATGAGGTGTTTATCAGGGGAATGTTCGAGCGCCCCATGACCAGCAGGTTGACGGAGTAGAGGGCCGTCATGACCAGGATTCCTGAAAGCAGCGCCTCGATTTTCAATTTGGTATGGATGAATCCGGTACAGGCGCCGGCGATTGAACCGGCGAGCATGCTGCAGGGCAGTACGAGCAAAGGATGGATCTGCGCGCTGACCATCACCGCGGTGAGACTGGCCCCGAGGGTATAACTTCCGTCGGTGGTGATGTCGGGAATGTTGAACACATTCATGGAAATGAAAATGCCCATGGCCATAGGTGCCAGGCAGAGGGCCATTTGCAGCGCCGTCAGGTAAAACTGGCTCATGGCAGGGCTTTGAAGTCGGCAGGAAGCGTTATGTTGAATTTTTTCGCCTGTGCGGGGTTGAACACTTTTTTTCGTTCCCGCACTACTTCCCAGCGTGCAGGAGCTGCCTGCCGGTTTTGCAAATAGGCGGCGGCCGCTGTTCCGGCCTGGTATCCCCACTGATAGATGTCGGCTCCGAACGCGGCCAGGGCACCGCGGGCCACCAGTCCGGCTTCGCTGGTGATGATGGGAATACCCGCTTCATCACATCCTTTTACGATGGATTCGAAGGCGGCAAACACCGTGTTGTCGGGGTTGGCGAAAAACACATCGATATTTTGCGCGAGCAGGGAACGGGTTACCAGCTGCACATCGGCCGAGGCATTCACCGGCAGGGCCACCAGTTCGAGGCTGTCGCGGACTGCCAGTTTTTTAATGGCTTCCACGGCTTCGGCCGACTGGGGTTCCGACTGGTTGAACACCATGCCCACGCGGAGCGGTTTCCCTTTCCGGGGAATGATTTGCCGGATCAGCCCGAAGGAGGTGTCGATATAGCCCAGTGTTTCGCCGGTGCCGAAAAGGTTGGCCGGTTCCTTGCCGTTGGCATCGTTCAGTTTCATCAGGGCGGGCGTGCCGCTCACCATCATGAATACCGGAATGCTCTTTGTGTTTTGGATGGCGGTGATGGTAGACAGCGTAGGGCAGGTGGCAATCAGGTCGGGCTGCTGCGCAATCATGTACTGGGTGATCTGTGTGAGGGTAGGGATGTCGCCTTGCGCGTTGCGGTAAATAACGGTGAGCGAACCCTTCTTCTCGTCGAAGCCGTTTTTGCTGAGGGCATCAAAAAAGCCCTGCTTTGCCAGTGCGATGGTATTGTCCTGGAAGGCATCGACAAATGCCACTTTGGGGACGTCTGATTTTTTTGTAGAGCAGGATGCCAGGGAAAATGCCGCGGCCAGCAAACAGAGGAGAGGCTTCATAAACAAGGTATGACGGGTGTCTATCAAAGATATCCTTTAATGCCAAAGAGGGGCAAGAAAATTTCAGTGCCGATTCCCGACAGGGTTTCTTCGGCCACCTGGGCGGTTGCAGCCCGTCGATGCAGGGCTTGTGATGGAACATAAAAAAAGACGGTATAAAAAATATCCGGGGGCGTTATCATGTTTCCCATCCTGCTTAATTTTATGCACACATTGAAACAAATGAAATTGGCGTTCACCTTTTTCTGCTTACTCATGGCTGGCGGCCTACAGGCGCAAAACATCGGCATCGGTACCAACACCCCGCATCCCTCCGCGCAACTGGATATAAGCTCCGCGCGGCGCGGATTTTTGCCTCCGCGCATGACCCTTTCACAGATCGAGGCCATTGCGAGTCCGGCTGCCGGATTGGTGGGCTGGTGCATCGACTGCGGTGCAAACGGGCAACTCCTGGTGTACGACGGGACAGGATGGTCGGCTGCGGTTTTCAGCCCCGTTTCGCGGCCATTGCCACCGGGCACGCACAGTTGCGGCAGAACCGATATCCACAACACAGGTCTGGCATACGGCCTTATGACCGATCAGGATGGGAACCGGTATAAGACCATACAGATCGGTACTCAGGAATGGATGGCTGAGAACCTCAAGGTCCGCCGGTACCGCAACGGCGATTCCATAACCGTGGTTGGGTCCGATGGCGCCTGGACAGGCATGAGCACGGGTGCCACCTGTTGGTACAACAACGACAGCGTAGCTTACGACTGCCCCTACGGAAAACTTTACAACGGGTATGCCGTTGCCGATGCGCGCAATCTCTGTCCTGTAGGCTGGCATGTGCCCACCGACGGAGAATGGAATACGCTGATCGGATATCTCGACCCGGCTTATTATCCCGGAGTGAGCGGCACACAAAGCACCACTGCCGGCCGCAAGATGAAATCAGCCGGCACACAATACTGGAGTTCAGTCAATATGGCCGATAACAGCAGCGGATTCTCAGCGCTGCCCGCTGGCTTTCGCTATGGTAACGCCTCGTTCAGCCTTGCTGGCACTTATGCCGGTTGGTGGAGCGCCACTTCTTCCGGCACATTCTTTGGCTGGTTCCGCTACCAGTATGGCGGTGATGCCAATATCCTCAGGGGCAGCAACAGCAAGGCGTATGGCTATTCGGTGCGTTGCGTTAGGGACTGATTACATTGACTGTAGGCGCATTCCTCCTGCCGGTCATTATTGATGATCTATCTACATTCGCTTATGCAACATTTACGCAGGCATTTCCTTTTACGCGACGACATCACCTACCTCAACTTCGGTTCCTTCGGGGCCTGCGTAAAGCCGGTCTTTGAACAATATCAACGCTTTCAGCTGGAGTTGGAACAGGAACCGGTACAGTTCATCACCGTAAACGGTCCGCGGTATTTGGCGGAAAGCCGTGCCGCACTGGGCCGGTACCTGAATTGCGGACAGGACGACGTGGTGTATATGACCAACCCATCCTATGCTGTCAATACCGTATTGCACAGCCTCGATCTGAAAGAGGGTGACGAGATTCTGACAACCGACCTGGAATACGGGGCCTGCGACCGCACCTTGCAGTATTACTGCGAAAAATCGGGTGCCGTAACAGTTAGGCAGCCCATCACGCTTCCGCTGGAGTCGAAAGAAAAATGTGTCAAGGAATTTTTCGGCGGGCTGAGCAGCCGTACCCGTATGGTGTTCATCAGCCATATCACCAGCACCACCGCCCTGCGGTTGCCCGTGGAAGAGATCTGCACGAAGGCGCGTGCACTCGGGCTCATCACGTTTGTGGACGGTGCCCATGCACCCGCCCAGGTGCCGCTCGATTTGTCGAACAACGCTTTCGATTATTATACCGGCGCCTGCCACAAGTGGATGATGACGCCCAAGGGCAGCGCCTTTCTCTATGTGCGCCGCCCCCTGCAGCAGGCGCTCGATCCGCTGGTCATCAGCTGGGGCTGGCGGGCGTTGTTTCCGTCCGACTCGGAATTCATCGACTATCATCAGATGAACGGCACGCGTGATTTCTCGGCCTTCCTTACCATACCGGCAGCCATCGATTTTATTGACGCCCACAACTGGACTGCCGTGGCAGCGCAATGCCGTACACTCGTGAAGGAAAACGCCTCCGAACTGTGCCGGCTGTTATCGGCTGTTCCGCTTGCACCGCTGCATGATGACTTCATCGGTCAAATGTTCAGCGCCGAAATCAACACCGCCGAACCGGAAAAGTTGCAGCGCCATCTGTATGAAACATACCAGATCGAGATTCCTGTGATGCGGCACGGCAGCAAAAACTATCTGCGCTATTCCGTCAATGCCTTCAATACCCAGGAGGAGCTGGACCGTTTGTTTGCGGCTTTGGCCGAAATCAAAAAAAATACGGCGTTGATTCAATGAAAACGGACCGGGCGTCGGGGCTGATAATTCATAGTTGGGGCTGACAATTGTCAGCCCCTTCAATTCATGGTTCGGGCTGACAATTGTCAGCCCCTTCGCGTTTGCGAATGGATACCTTGGTTCCGTTAAACCCCCACGAATGCATCTTGAAATCAACGACAATACCCGGCTCGGCGAAATCCAAAAAATCTTCTCCGACCATTATGCTTGGCTGTCGCTGGCTTTTTACCGCGACCATCATAAAAAATATGAGGCGTCTGACGAGGCGTTGCGTCTGTCTCCGGATAGTGCCGTAGGAGAGGTGCGTAACACCCATGTGTCCACGCTCATCGAAATCCAGCCCTCGTATCATGTGGCCGATGTGGAAAGGGAGTTCATGCTTAGGGCAGGGCTTTCGGTGCAGGTGTTGAAAAAGGAAAATGAGCGCTGGGAGCAGACAACCGGCCTCGACAACCTCAGTCTGCACGACCTGAATATTCTCGGTCGGAATGCAGCGGATGAATATATCGTGACCGATGAAAGTGCCGATGAAGAAGCTATTCCGTAGCGTTGATGTTTCCAGAGTGCGGACTTCTCAAAAGAAAATATCATAATAGCCCGCCGTATTATCACCCTCACAAATTGTAAATTGCTGCAAGCGCCAGTATTTGCGGCCGGGTTTGCAATAGAATTTCATTTTCCCGGTTTTGAAACAAGGCGTCAAAGGGTTCATATTGAGCAACCGGGTGGTGATTACCCCTTCAAACAGCATTTCACCCTTTGCAACCGGGGTAAGGAATCCCGATAGGGTGGCGTAGTCTCCTTCCTTGTTGCGGTGTTCGCCTTTGACCGAATAGGTGGAATCGTTCAGTTTTTTGATGAGCACGCTGCCGAAATCGGGCTTGTTGACCCAGTGCAGCGAAAACAGATGCTTCCCCTCCCTGGGATGCAGCTTTGCATATTGTACCGCTTTTTTTTCCTTTACCGGGGGCGGTGGCGGATGTCTACGGCTTTCCTCCTCTGCCTCTGCCTGTTTTTTGTGACTCTCGGTTTTTACCCTTTCAAAAAATTCCAATGAATCTTTTGAAGTGGGAACATGGTCGTAGCTATTCCTGTAACTCATGACATTTCCTTCGGCATCGTATATGGGAAGCGAATACAGGTAAAAAGTGTCGGCAGCATTTTTATTGTTTTCGCCGGCAACGAGTCGGGTGCTGTCTGAATTTTCGACTGCAGGTATTGACTGCGGCAATCCGCCGGCTGATTGCGAATAAGCGGAGTATCCGTTGAGGACAACAAGCATCATGGCGGTTGTTATTTTCATCCTATGGTTTTTGATTGATGACAAATGCGCAGATGCTTCAGGTTCATTCTTCCTCCCATCCGTCCGGGTTCATGTTTTTGAAAAAGCAGGTATAGTCTTCGTCCTCATTTTCGTTGATAACCAGCAAAACACCGTCTCCGTACAGGAGCATACTGGCTTTGAGGACTTCGTCTTTCTCGTTCCGGCAAAAAAACCAGAACACCGGTGCGTCTTCGAAGGTGCCTGCCCTGCGGAGTTCCGATTCCACGCTTACCGTTTCATGGGGCAGGTAGATGGTTTGCACCGAATTCATGTTCTGTTCAACGCCTTCCCGGAACACGATAGTCACATCAAAGGTGGTGTCGCACGACACTTCCTTGTTCACATAGTGCGTCAGGTTTGATTTGCTGGATACTTTTTGGGCATGGGCGGCAAAACTGTTGCCGGCTACCAGCAGGAGCAGGAGGATTTTTTTCATGGCTGCAGGTTTTAGGTGTTGGTTGCGGTAGCGCTATTTCCATGCTTTTTGTTTTTATCCTGTTTGCGTATTGTTTCATTCAAGGGCCATTGCCCGTATGTGCGGCTGTAGCATTTCCGGGGCGTTCCGGAGGGTTTTTTCCAAATCTTTTTCAGAATCGTAGCGTGTATTTCTCACGGCGGCCAGCACCTGAAAGCATCGGTCCGAGCAGGTCCAGCTGTCGACCCAATTTCCTTCCTCATCGGCATCATGGCTGTAAAATCCTTCTTCGACCACGCCGTCCATGGCCATTACGGCCGCCCAGAACAAGCGGTAACCCGCGCCGATCAGGGTATCGCCTTTGATTCGGGGTGTCCAGGCAATGAGCCCCTCGGCCCAATAGCCAGGGCCGTTTCCCCATTCATCGAGCTTTGAGTAGATCCATAGCAGGTATTTGCCCGGAACGGAACTGTCGACATAGACCTTGTTGTCGCCTCCTACGTCAGGCATACCGATCATCATATAGGGGTGGTGGAAGTTTCCCCATGGCCGGCGTTTGTTTCTTGCATCGGAATCGATTTCAAAATCGGGCATATTGAACCCGCAATGGAATACCGGAACCCCGTTGATCTGCCGGAAGGCCCGGTTCAGCTCATGCGCCGGTTGGGGCCCCTGGCCCATCACCAGGATCTTTCTTGCTATGGACTGCGCCTGCGCGATGTACGACATCTGCATGGCCCGTATTTTTGCTTCGTTCTTTTTCATGGATTAAATGTAGGATACGCAAATGCCGAAAACAATACCTAACAGCGCTATTAACATTAGGTTAGGAATATTGTGTGACAGTTTGGGTCAATGAGAAAAATTAAGTGTTTAAGGAATCATGCGTTGATTATTTGTTTAGTATCTTTGTGCTAAACTAATTAGTATTTAGTGTTGATTTTATCTATTCCGTATGTTGATTTTCTGTTCACATTTAGTTACAAGGAACTTCTTTTCCGAAGAAGGTTCTGATTAGATTTGTAAAGTATGAAGCTGCAATTTTCCGGTCACGAATCCTTCATTTGTAAACACTTTTGGCTAAAGAAGGGATATGACTATATTGTTGAAAACAATGATTTCAGCAGCGAGTCCGCAGTAATAGGGTTGGGGGTAGGGAAAAATATGGTTTCTTCAATAAGCTACTGGCTCAGGGCTTTTGGTTTGCTTGACCTTAATAATGAGAGAACTGAATTCGCGGATAGAATTTTTGATGAGAAAAGAGGGTATGACCCTTATATAGAGAATCTGGCAACCGTATGGCTGCTGCATTATTCACTGATTAAGACCAATAAGGCTTCTGTTTATAGTTTGTTCTTTAATGATTTCAGAAAAGGGCGAACCGATTTCACCAAAGAACAGTTCCTTGCTTATCTCAAACGAATACTTGAAGGAGAGGATCAAAAAAGTATCAATCCGAACACGCTCAATGCGGATATCAGTGTGTTTATCAGGAATTATTTGAAACCCTCTTTCAAGGAGACAAAAATCGACATTGAAGAGGATTTTTCAAGTCTGATGATTGATTTGGATTTGATGAAGTCCTATAAGGCTGAGAATGCAGAAGGAAAGATTGTCGACTGGTACAAGGTTGAAAACTCGACCCAGGACGATTTGCCCCCAGAAGTCGTATTGTTTTCCATTTTGAACAATCCGGCCTATGCCAAATCCATATCATTCAAGGAATTGATGGTGGGTCCCAACTCTCCGGGAAGTATTTTCGCATTGAATGAAGAGGGTCTGTACAGGAAGCTGGATGCAATCGTTAAGAAAACCAAAGGATTGACATATACTGAAACGGCCGGTATAAGAGAATTGCAAGTCAAATCATCAGTAAACAAGTGGGATATATTAGATGGCTACTTTAAAGGGTAATTTTTCTCCGTCGGTAAATATTGTTAGAGATACAAAAAACGTCTTTGACTATATTCCAACATTGAATGCGAAAAACGCGTTCAATACCATATTTACCGACACCAAGTCGGGCACAAGGTCCCATGTGTTGATTGGGTCTTATGGTACGGGAAAATCCTCTTTTTTGTTGGCATTTCAGCAAACAATTGAAGGAACTAAGAACCATTTCGGTAATTCTGCGAAATCAAAAACTGCCCGATTCGAGTTTATAAATATCGTCGGTGAGTATGCCTCATTCGAGAATTACTTCATAAGGTTGTACGGACTAAACAAAAACGCTACCACGGCCGATGTAATCAGGTCGATTGACAAACATTATAAGCTAAACCGGCAAAAAGGAACCGGTATTGCCTTTATGGTGGACGAGTTCGGGAAGTTTTTGGAATACGCCGCCAAAAACAACCCCGAATCAGAACTGTATTTCATACAACAACTTGCTGAATGGGTAAATGACACCAATAAAGATGCTTTGTTTGTATGCACATTGCACCAGGACTTCAGCGCATATGCTCTTCAGTTGAGCAAACTGCAAAAGCAGGAGTGGGACAAGGTAAAGGGAAGGATAAAAGACATTCCCTTCAATGAACCCGTTGAACAGTTGTTGTATCTGGCTGCTGAAAGGATACATCAAAAATTTGGCGGACTTAGCGTAGACAAGAATTTCGACAAGCTCTTTGACGCCATTGAAAAAGCGAATGCCTTTCCGCTCAAGGATTATTTTGAGAAGGACTTTGCGAGAAAACTTTTCCCCTTTGATATTTTGTCCGCAGCCATATTGACACTCTCGCTCCAGAAGTATGGTCAAAATGAAAGAAGCCTTTTTTCTTTCATTGAATCGAAGGATTATCTAAGCATCAATGAATTTGATTTCAAGACAAACAGTTACTATAGTATTCCCCGGGTTTATGATTATTTGATTAACGGATATTACTCTTTTCTCACTACCAAATATAATCCCGACTACACGCAGTGGTCGGCAATCAGAAGGTCTGTTGAACGAGTTGAAGGGTTGTTCAGCGATTACCAGACACAGCGACAGGCTGAAGACATTTTAAAGCTGATAGGTCTGCTGAACATTTTCGCCACCGGCTCGGCGAAACTCGACCCCTCTTTTTACAGGGCATATGCCCGGTTTTGCCTGGGAATCAGCAATCCTGAAGCTATCATCGGGGAGTTAGAGAAGAAGAAAATAATCAGATACGTCAATCATAGCCTGAAGTATATCCTTTTTGAAGGTACCGATCTGGATATTGAAATAGCCATTGATGATGCGGGTCGTCTGGTAGAAAAGGTTAGCAATGTAGTCGCCTCGCTGAACCAGCATTTCGAATTCCCGTTCATTTCGGCGAAAAATGTGTACTACAAAAAAGGTACTCCTCGGTTTTTCCAGTTTAAGTTGACAGAAAAGCCCTTATTGGCTGTCCCGGAGCGTGAAATCGATGGTTTCATCAACCTGGTTTTCATGGAAGATTCCAATGCCGAAAAAAAAATCAAGCAATTTTCAGAACAGTCCGAAGAAGCCATTCTTTTTGGCTACTTTAAAAATACTGCTGAAATAAAAAACCTGCTTTTTGATATTCAGAAGGTAAATAAGGTAAAAGAGAACAACTTGGAAGACAAGGTTGCAATAAGAGAGCTGGATTCAATTCTGACACACTATATCCAGCTCCTTAATCACCATGTTTTAGGCAACATGTATTCCGATAATGGAAACATCATCTGGTATTTCAGAGGGGAAAGATTGAAAATTGCCAACAGGCAAAAGTTCAACCAAACCCTCACTGAAATTTGCGAGAAAGTATATAGCGGCACACCTGCCTTCAAAAATGAGCTGGTCAACAAGACCAAATTTTCCGGACAGGTAGCCGTTGCGAGAAAAAAGCTGGTCGAGCGGTTGTTGAATAATCTGGATCAAAACAATATCGGGTTTTCCGACAATGAGTTCCCGCCCGAAAAATCGATTTACCTGACCTTATTGAGGGAAACGGGCCTTCATAAAATAAAGTCAGGGGTAGGTGTGTTGAGCAGACCTCAGGACAATTCTTATGACGATCTCTGGAATGCGGGCATCAATTTTTTAAGTTCATCGAAAGGAAAGGAAAGAAGCCTGTCGGAGTTCATAGCTACTTTGTCACAACGCCCATTCAAACTCAAACAAGGATTTTTGGATTATTGGGTTCCCATTTTTCTTTTGGCGAAAAGAGATGACTTCGCCTTGTTCGATGGGAACAATTATATTCCGGACCTGAATAGCGACATTCTGGATTTGGTGAACAAACGCCCCGGCCTTTTTAATATCAAGGCTTTTGATGTGTCGGGTGTCAAACTGGAATTGTTCAACCGTTATCG
>JBIIDU010000020.1:0-19105 GCA_044238165.1 Ferruginibacter sp.
CAGAAACTCAATCATAGCATTATAGTTGCATCTTCCGTCAATAAAGGGTAGCAGATATAAGATTAAAAGGGTTATACTTGTATAGTGTAACCCTTTTTCGTTTTTGGGAAAGAAATAGCACTTTCTGCCAAGTTGAAGTTAAGCAATTAAGAAACTTCATGTTTTTTAGGAATTTTTGGAATGGGAATGAACGTAAACGCTCAAAAATTGAAGCTAGTTGCTAAAGTTGAAACTGTCATCATTGATTATAATGGCAGTAAGGTTAAGGCAAAAAAACTAACTGTCCATTCTGAGATTCCCATGGGGATTGATACTGCTTGGGACAATGTAAAAACCCCCGCTCTATTAATGTTTGTGGCAAAGGGAATGATGAAATTCAAATCCGTGGATGGAGATTTCCCACAACAATGGGTAGTTGGACATACATACGGGTTTAAGACGCGTGCATTCGGAATCATTCCTTTTGGAGGAATTCACTATCTCTTTGTAGAGAAAATTGATGATAGTAATTATATGCTATCTACCAAAGAATGGGATACTGGTGCAAAAGTTTGGAATCACCACATAACATTGAGAGAGTTGGGTGATGGCAAAATTTATTATGAAGACTCAATTACTATTTATGGGGGAATTATGACTGAATTTATTACCTCTTTTGCAAAGGAATTTTATAAACATAGACAAAAACGTTGGCAAATTGTAGCATCAAACAATCTTAGATTTGGAAAATAATTAATTATAACTTCTGTAAATCCTCAATAAGTAGGTATGAAAATCCACACATCAATGCCCGGGGCCTTAAAGCCATTCTTCCTTGAAGAATTAGAAATTGCTAACAATTATTTATTAAATAGCAATTTCAGAGTAAGTTGGCAACATCTTGAGAGAGCCCACATCCTTGGCCAGCCCTATCCTTACCATCATACACTGGTTCATTGGAAAATGTTGATTTTTGGAATCAAGATAAAAGACCCAAGGGAGATAATTGGACAAATACCTCGTTTACTTGTTGGCGGTATTAAATCTTTTGTTGGTGAGATTCCTGTTGGCAATACAGGAGGAGCCAATGTTCCGCCGCTGAAAAGCATGGAGATACCAGCCGATTTGAAATCTATTATTGAAGAGAATAAATAACCAATTATTACCTCCTGCAAATTGACACGAAGTCTAACCCTTTAATTTCCTGATAGTTACATACTCAATCATCGAATTATAGCTGCATCTTTTCTCAATAAGAGGAGCCTTAATGGAATAGCCAGCAGAAATTATGGCTATTCCATTTACAGTCAATGAGTTATTTTGTTGAATTGTTTGTATTTTTATAATAATCAAACGTATATGTTCAGAATTGTATTTACACCAATTCTATGCGCCCTTATACTAGGTTTTTCTCTGGTAGGTTGTAGAAAAACGGATAATAATCAACCGCTAACGGGTAAGATATTCACAGACGAGTTTACTGCAGGAACTGATGGCTGGATAGGTGATTTTGCTGATTATCCTACTGATCCAGCAATGATTCCTCAGTACCAACTTGAATTCACACATGCTGCCCTGCCAGATCCATTAAATACATCTGATGGAGCATTAAAGCAATCCGGGATTAACAGAAGTGATGACCTTTTTATGTTTATCAAGAAAAAAATAACGGGACTTGAGCCGGGTAGAAATTATAGTGTTGATTTTAAAGTTGATTTTGCAAGTAATGCTGCAGACAATATGGTCGGAGTGGGGGGAGCCCCGGGCGAAGGGGTTACTATAAAGGCCGGTGCAGTGTCTATAGAACCAATCAAAATAGCTAATGCAATTGAGAATTACTATCGAATGAATATCGATAAAAGCAATCAATCGCAAAGCGGCATGGACATGAAGGTGATTGGAAATTTTGCCAATGGAACAGATCTCAATGTTTATAAAATTAAACAAATTAGTACATCGACACCCCTGAATGTTAAGGCCAATCAACAGGGAGAAATCTGGTTGGTGATTGGTACGGATTCCGGTTTCGAAAGCATAACCACGATATATTACAATTCAATTCAAGCAATCATTAAATAATCTTCCAATCCAAGAAGTTGTAGCTGGATGAATAATGAAATAAACTTTTTGTTAAACTAAAAGAAGCTTAAGAATTTGTTTTTATTATACTTCCAAAATCAATCAAGGCATTATAGTTGCATCTTTCGTTGAAAAGGGGAGTAGCCACAGCAAAGGGTTTCAGCGATTGAAGCCCTTTTTTATTTGCCATTCATGGCACAAAGGGGAAATAGGCCGTGTGGGAATCACCGGTTCCGGGGGAGCCCACAATACCTCTGTAAGTACCCCATAAATCAGACATCCGATAATTGAAGATATTCATTTTTTGAACCCTGTTTTTCCATTCTTCTGGGAGACTAGCCTTTTACTTAATTTTACCATCTACATGGATAACGACGCCTACGAGCTGGTCATCGGCCTGGAAGTACATGCGCAACTGAGTACCGCCAGCAAGTTGTTCTGCGCCGATGACGCAGGTTATGGCGGATCTCCCAACAGCCATGTAAGCGCTATATCTCTCGCCCATCCGGGTACCTTGCCTGTATTGAACAAAAAAGTGGTTGAATACGCACTGCGCCTGGGACTGGCGCTGGAATGCACCATCAATCCGGTTAGCCATTTCGCCCGCAAGAATTATTTTTATCCCGACCTTCCCAAGGGTTATCAGATCAGCCAGCATACCGCCCCCATCTGTACCGGTGGATTAGTGGAGATTCCTTGTTCAACCGGAAGCGGCCGAATTTTACTGAACCGCATCCATATTGAAGAGGATGCGGGCAAAAGCATCCACGATATGTCTTCTTCCGAAACCTTGCTCGATTTCAACCGGGCAGGTGTGCCCTTGCTCGAAATTGTCACCGAGCCGGTCATCCATAGCGCTGAAGAGGCGGCCCTGTACCTCACCACATTGCGCAAAACAGTACGCTGGCTGGACATCTGCGACGGCAATATGGAAGAAGGTAGTTTCCGTTGTGATGTCAATCTTTCCGTTCGGCCAAAGGGTGCAACGCAACTGGGTACGCGCGTGGAAATCAAAAATCTCAACAGCATCCGTCATGTGAAACAGGCCATTGCTATTGAAGCAGAGCGACTTACCGAACTTGCCCGCTCGGGCCAGGTCATCAAACAGGAAACTCGCAGTTACGACGAGGCGGCCAATACCACTTTCGCCCTCCGCAGCAAGGAAGAAGCGGAGGATTACCGCTATTTCGCCGATCCGGACCTGCCTCCCGTTCGCATCAGCGAAGAATTCATCTCTGAGGTAAGGGCTTCCATGCCGGAAACTGCCACTGCACTTCAGCAAAAATTCCGCGAACACTACGGTCTTTCCGAATATGACGCAGAGTATCTCTGCGGCGAACGCGAACTGGCCGCATATTTCGAAGCGGTAGCAAACGTGAACGGTCATTATAAACCTGTGGCCAACTGGTTGATGGGTCCGGTACAGTCGCACCTGAATGCAGCCGGAAAGAAACTTGCTGAATTTGAACTCTCCCCTGCCACACTTTCCTCGCTGATTTTACTGGTGGAAAACGGCACGCTCAGCTTCAGTCAGGCATCGGGCCGTATTTTCGCGGAACTGTTGAAGAGCCCCGGAGAAGAAGCCCTGGTAATCGCCCACCGCCTGCAACTTGTTCAGGAAAGCGATAGCGGGACCCTGGAAGCCTGGATAGAACAGGTGCTGGAAAGCCTGCCGGAAAAAGTGAAGGAATACCGGTCGGGAAAGAAAGGCCTGTTGGGATTATTTGCCGGTGAAGTGAAAAAACGGAGCAAGGGGAAGGCTGATATGGAACAGGTCATGCGCCTGCTTTCTGAAAAACTCGGTCGCTGACCGTAAGCGTTGCAACCAATATTTTTTACCCAATACATCAATCATGATCAATTACCGGAATATTCTGCTTACAATCGGGTGCGCACTTCAATTGTTGGCGGGTTGTAAAAACAATAACGCATCCGATGAACTCGTGGTAAGCGGCGAAATCAAAAATGCGGAGAACCAGCAGGTTTACCTGGAAGAGCTTTATTTCACCGATCGCAATCCGGATGTGCTTGATACAGCAGAACTTAAAAACGGCCGCTTCGAGCTTCGCGGCCGTGCGGCCGGTGAAGGCCTGTTCCGTGTACGTATGGAGAAAAATGAGAACGCCTTTCTGTTTATCAACGACCGCAACTCTGTTACCCTCAATGCCGATGCGGCCCGGCCCGATTATGAGCATATCCGGGCAAGTACCCCGCGCAGCAGGCAGCTCGGCGATTTCATCGTTTCGTACAACCGCCGGCTTACCGAACTCGACAACCTGGCACAGCAACTGAAATCCCATCCCAATCCGGTGGAGACAGACAGTGCCTTCCAGGTGCTTAAATCGGCATTCGACCAGAAGAGCATCGCCCACAAGAAATACATTCTTAGTTATGCCGATACGGTATCGAATCCAAGTATGGCTTTGTTTGTGCTGGGATTCACCCGCGACATTGAGCCCGAAAAGCTTCAAAAGACGGTACAGGGCCTGCCCGGACGTTTTCCGGGAAATGAAACTGTGGCAAAAATTTCAGCCGACTTCCAGCAGATGATGGACAAGGCCCGTAAACAGGAAAGTGCCCCTTCCGGAGAAAACACACCGGCACCGGTCATGGGACAAATGGCTCCCGAAATCACCATGCCTGATACCAGCGGCAATCAGTTTTCACTCAGCAGCCTGAGGGGAAAATATGTGCTGGTCGATTTCTGGGCAAGCTGGTGCGGACCTTGCCGCGGCGAAAATCCCAATGTGGTGAAAGCGTTCCGCAGGTTCAGTCCGAAAAATTTCACGGTACTGGGCGTATCGCTCGACCGCGACAAACAGGCCTGGCTGAATGCCATCCGCGAAGACGGGCTTTCCTGGACGCAGATCAGCGACCTCAAATACTGGAACAGCGCGGCTACGTCCCTGTACAAGCTCGATGCCATACCATACAATGTGCTGCTTGACCCTTCCGGGAAAATCATTGCCAGCGACCTGCGGGGCGGCGATCTGGAGAAAAAACTCGAAGAAGTGCTGAAATAATACGAATGTGCGGTTTCATTTAGACCAAAAGTGTCCATGTATAATGCCGATGTGCTCCCTGTTTGGCACCAATGAAATTGGTCCATTACAGATATCCAATCGGTATAAGCTTCTGATTCTATTTTGCTTCAGCCGGAAATCGCTTCAAGCCGGTTGTTGACAAATACCGGAAGCACATCGGCCACGTCGGGGGTGAGGCAGAAGGCGATGTCTTCAATCAATCCGAACCTGTCTACCAGCCGGTGATAATGGGTGAACGAGCGTGCCAGTTCGTGTATGCGGTGGCGGTGCTGCTCGTACATCATGCAGGCGGTAAGCGAACTGTCGCAATGGATGGTGAAGTGTTCTTTCACCTTGCTAATCACGGCGCCGGCAAAAATCATATCCTCCATATTGAACCGGTCTTTCCATCCTGCGCATCCCATCAATACATTTTTCCGCTGGCCGACCAGGAAGCGCGCTACAGCCGAGAGGTTGGGAAACGAACCGGTGATGATGGTGTTTGCGCCGCGCTGGTGTGCCAGATGCAGCAGGCGTGTTCCGTTGGTGGTGGTGAGCACCAGGATTTTTCCTTCAATGAATGCACGCGAATACTCGAACGGCGAGTTGCCGTATTGCAGTCCTTCGGCGATGCGTCCGTCGCGTTCGCCCGCGGCGATGCCTCCGGTTTGTTTGCTGATTTCGATGGCGTCCGCCACGGAATCGACCGGAATCACATAGCGGGCGCCGTTGTGCAGGGCGGCGGCAATGGTACTGGTGGCGCGGAATACATCAATCACCACTACGATTGTATCCTGCAAGTCATAAAGAGGAAGGAGTGCAGGTGAAAAGCAGGTATGCAACTGGGGGTTTTTGCTCATGACTGGTTTTTGTTTTTCTGATCAGGCCTGGGAAATCACCGCAGCAGGATGGCTTTCCATTTGGCACTCTCCGCATATTCCTTGATTACAAGGTTGCGGCCGGTCAGCAACTGTTCGATATAGTTTTTCAGATAAAAGCGGTCAAGTAATTTTCCTAGCAGTCCGTAGGGACTTTCGAATTCCACGCTGTCAATCATGATGGTTCCGTTTTCGGCCGGCTTGAAATGGTGGTGGTGTATGAACCGGCTGAAATCGCCCTTCAGCATTTCGCCACTGTAATGATGCGGGTACTGCAAGGCGATGATGCTGTCTTCAAATTTTCTTTTCCGGCGCAGGTGGTCGGCCTCCCATACCACCGTATCGCCTTGCTGCACCAGTCCGTTCATCAGTCCGTCCACCGCTTTTTCATTGGTGGCGGAAAGCGATATCCTGTGCAGGTTGATGCTCCTGCTCAGGTCGAAAACCCTTTCGTAGGGCGCTTCGATGAAAGTGGTGAGATGGATGCTGGGCATAAAACAGTAACCGGTTTCTTGCTTGCCTGCCCTATTCGAAGGGCATTTTCACCACCACAGCCTTCAGGAGTTTGTCGCGTACGGCGATATGGATTTCGGTACCTGCCGTAGCATATGCGACCGGCACATAACCCATGCCGATGGCTTTTCCCAAAGAGGGCGATTGTGTGCCGGAAGTGACGCGCCCGATGGTATTGCCCCCGGAATCTGTGATGGCGTAGTTGTGGCGCGCGATCCCCTTATCGGTCATTTCAAATCCAACGAGTCTGTTTTTCAAGCCTTCGGATTTCTGCTTTTCCAGGATATCGCTGGCTGTGAAGGGCTTGCTGAATTTGGTGATCCAGCCCAGCCCCGCTTCCAAAGGCGATGTGGTATCGTCAATGTCGTTGCCGTAGAGGCAGAAGCCCATTTCGAGGCGAAGCGTATCGCGCGCGCCGAGCCCGATCGGTTTGATGCCTGCCGTTTTTCCGGCTTCAAAAATGGACGACCAGATGGTGGCCGCATCGGTGCCCTTGTTTTCGAAATAGATTTCAACACCGCCGGCTCCGGTATATCCCGTGGCACTCACCAGCACATTCTCCACACCGGCAAAGCGGCCCTTCACGAACGTGTAATAACGGAGGTTGAGGATATCCATGTCCGTGAGGGACTGCAGGATTTTAGTGGCATTGGGGCCTTGTACCGCCAGCAAACCGGTTTGCGCACTGATGTTCTGCATCACGGCATTTTCCGTATTGTGGTCGGAAATCCATTGCCAGTCTTTTTCGATATTGCCGGCGTTTACCACCAGCATATAGAGTTTGTTTTCCTCAAGGCAGTAGACCAGCAGGTCGTCAACAATGCCCCCCTCGTTATTGGTCATGCAACTGTATTGCGCTTTTCCGGCACTAAGTTTGGACGCATCGTTGGTGGTGATGCGCTGGATCAGAGAGAGCGCCTGTTCACCGCGGATCAGGAACTCGCCCATATGGCTTACATCGAACACGCCGGCGTTTTTCCGCACGGTGGCGTGTTCCTCGTTGATTCCGGTATAACTGATGGGCATGTTATATCCGGCGAAGGGCGCCATTTTCGCACCCAAGGCGACATGCAGATCAGTGAAAGGGGTATTTTTCATTGGCAGCGGCCCGGGTATGCAGGCCTGCCGCAAAACTACGGGGATAATTGCTTACACAATGAGCCGCAGGCATCCAATTTGTGCGGAGATGTGGTGCGGATCAAACCATGAATTCTGGAAGACCGTCATCAGTCGGTTTCGTAATCGAGTTTGACAGTGATGGTAGCAGTTTTGCGTTTCGATGTGGTGTTGAAGGCGCCACCCCATGAAAAATCTTCCGAAGAGTTTTGCGCCACAATCTGAAACACTCCCATGTCGGCATTCTTCAGCCGGCCCACACGGCTGCCTGCGTTCTCGGCAATTTTTGTAGCGCGGTTGCTGGCATCCTTGGTGGCTTCGGCAATCATGGCGATTTTCAGTTCGGCGAGCTTGGTATAATAATACTGGGGGGCGGTGGAGTAAAACTCAATACCCGAGTTGATGAGTTCGGTAACCTGGCGCGACACTTCCTCGATCTTGTCCACCTCGGCCGACTCGATCTGGATGTTCTGCTTCAGTTTGTATCCGGTAAATACCGAACGGGTCTTGTTGCCGTTGTTGTCATATAGGTCTTCAAACTCTTTTTCGATGTCCACCGCCGAAAAGATGATGCTTTCAGGCTTGATGCCTTTGGACACCATGTAGGTTTTTATGTTTTCGCGGTCTTTGTCGAGAGCGGCATAAGCTTCTTTCAGTTCGGGGCTTTTGCGGATGAAGTTGCCGTTCCAGACAATCAGGTCCGAAATGAAATCCTTGCTGCCCAGTCCGGTTACGGAAATGGTGTTGTTCGACTTGTTGCGGTTTTTGAATGCGCCTGCGAATATCAGGGCAGTCAGCACTATGGCGGCGGCTACAATGATGCTGTTGAGATGGGATTTCATTTTTGATTGCAGCCGGTTGTTTTTGCCGGTGGCGATGTAAAAATAGGGAGTGGTCAATGAACCGCCGGTGAGCGGCATCATGTTTTAACAGATTATTTTGACCGAAGCGGCCGGGAAGGGAATTCAACGGAGCAACCTGAAAGCCATCCAGCTCATCAGGTAGGCAAGGGCCGTCATCAGCACCAGTTGCAGCAGGGGCCATTTCCAGGAACGGGTTTCGCGCTTTACTACGGCCAGCGTGCTCATGCACTGCATGGCCAGTACATAGAAAATCATCAGGCTGATGCCGGTGGCGGCGGTATATATTTTTGACCCGTCGGGTTTTGTCGCAGCGGCCATTTTTTCGCGAAGCGTGCTGCTGCTTTGCACATCATCTTCTCCCACACTGTAGAGCGTGGCCATGGTTCCCACAAATACCTCGCGGGCGGCGAAGGAGGTCACCAGGGCGATTCCGATTTTCCAGTCGTAACCCAGCGGAGTTATCAGCGGCTCCATGAATTTTCCCGTCATGCCGGCAAAAGAATTTTCCAGCAGCTTTGTCCTTCTCTGCTGTTCCAGTGCTGCCGGATCGGCTCCGGGTTGCCGCACTGCCAATGTATATTCTTCCTGCACCCGCTTCATGCGTTGCGGCGGTCCGAAATTGCTCAACACCCAAAGCAGCAGGCTGATCACCATGATTACTTTTCCTGCATCGAACACGAATATCCGGGCCTTTTCAACCATGGTGGCGAGGGCGTTTTTCCAGCGCGGGCTCCGGTACACCGGCAACTCGAGGATGAAATAGCTTTTCTCGCTGATTTTGATGAAAAAGCGCAGCACATAGGCCACCAGCAGGGCCATCACGATGCCCAGCAGGTAAAGACCCATCATCACCATGCCCTGCAGGCTGAGGAATCCGAAGTAGAGTTTCGGCGGAATCACCAGGGCAATGAGGATGGTGTACACCGGCAGGCGCGCGCTGCAACTCATGAAAGGCGTGACCAGTATCGTAAGCAGCCGTTCCTTGCGGTTTTCAATGTTGCGTGCGCTCATGATGGCCGGCACGGCGCAGGCGAATCCGCTGATCATGGGCATAATGCTTTTTCCGTTGAGCCCGGCTTTGCGCATCAGCTTGTCCGACAGGAAACTCATGCGGGCCATATAACCGGTATCTTCCAGCAGGGTGATGAGCCCGAACAAAATCATGATCTGCGGAACAAAAACCAGAATACCGCTGAGGCCTGCGAGCACCCCGTTCACCAGCAGATCACTCCACCAGGCTATGGGAAGTATGCCTCCCAGCCAGGCCGACAACCGGCCGAAGATCCATTCGATGCCGTCCATCGGGTAACGGGCAATCCAAAATACGCTCTGAAAGAGCAGGAATAAGACCGCCAGCAGGATCACATAGCCCCAGGTGCGGTGCAGCAGCATATTGTCGAGCCGCTCGGTGAACAGGGCTTTCTTGAGCGGGTCCGCTTCCACCACCGACTGCTGCATGATGCCCTTGATGCGGCTGTAACGCTGCATGATTTCTTCGGCCTGCGTTTTGGTGGGGTTGAAATTATGTTGCTGTGCAATGTTGCTCAGTGCCACGCGTGTATTGTCGGGCAGGTTCAGTGCCGGATGATGGATGAGCAGGTGAAGCGCCTTATAATCGCTGATACCCGGCACGAGGCGGCCCGCTTCGTCAATGGCCGCTCCGGCGAATTCGCTGTTGGCGATAAAGGGCCGGGGATGGGGGGCGGGATGCAGCGCCAGTTGTTCAATGGTTTTTTTCAGTTGGGTGATGCCCTTGTTTTTCCTGGGGTTTACCGGAACTACGGGCACGCCCAGCGCCCTTTCGAGCCGGGGTACATCAATCTGCGTGCCTTTTCCGGCTGCGATATCCATCATGGTGAGGGCTACCACCACGGGAATCTTCAGGTCGATGATCTGCGAACAAAAAAGCAGGTTGCGTTTGAGGTTGCTGGCATCGGCCACCAGCAGAATCATATCGGGCTTTACGGTATCATCGTCCATCAGCAATACCCGGTAAGCCACCCATTCGTCGGTGCGCCGTGGGTAGAGGCTGTAGGTTCCGGGCAGGTCGGTCAGTTCGGCCGAAAAGCGGTCCGACAGGGTGCAATTGCCGGTTTTTTTATCGACCGTCACGCCGGGAAAATTGCCCACGCGCTGGCGCAGCCCTGTGAGGGCGTTGAACAGAGAGCTTTTCCCGCTGTTGGGATTGCCCACCAGGGCGATGTTGAACGGCTTTTTCAAAACAAGGATACCAAAATTAGCAGCATTCCGCTTTGTGGTATTACGAATTAGGAAAGGATTGGACGCAAAGGGAAATAATGCCCGGGCCCTTCTTTCCTGCACAGGCAGGCTTTCCGTTGGGGCGATAGCGTTATTTTTGCACCACAGCAACCGCCTCCCATACCCATGCCCGCCATCGGACCCATATCATTGCCCGCTTTTCCCCTTCTGCTCGCCCCGATGGAAGATGTGAGCGACCCCCCTTTTCGTTCCGTTTGCAAGGACAATGGAGCCGATGTCATGTACAGCGAGTTCATCAGCAGCGAGGGCCTGATCCGCGACGCCATCAAGAGCCGGAAAAAACTCGACTTCGAGGAGGAGGAGCGCCCCTTCGGCATCCAGATCTTTGGCGGCGATGAAGAGGCGTTGGGGTTGAGCGCAAAAATCTGTGAGACGGTGAATCCCGACATTGTCGATATCAACTTCGGTTGTCCGGTAAAGAAAGTGGCACTCAAGGGCGCCGGTGCCGGCGTGTTGCGCGATGTGGACCTGATGGTGCGCCTCACGGCATCGGTGGTGAAATCGACCACGCTGCCGGTGACGGTGAAAACACGGCTGGGCTGGGATGACCATAGTCTCAATATTGAAGAAGTGGCCGAACGTTTGCAGGACGTGGGCATACAGGCGCTGAGCATCCACGGACGCACCCGTGTGCAGATGTATAAGGGCGAGGCCGACTGGACACTGATCGGCAAAGTCAAAAACAATCCGCGCATCCGCATTCCCATATTCGGCAACGGCGATATCGATTCGCCGGAAAAAGCGCTGGAATATAAAAACCGTTACGGTGTCGACGGCATCATGATCGGCCGGGCCGCCATCGGCTACCCCTGGATATTCAATGAAATCAAGCATTTCATGCAAACCGGCGAGCATCTGCCTCCGCCCACGGTAGCGCAGCGGGTGGCCGTTTGCCGGAAGCATCTCGTCAAATCCGTTGGCTGGAAGGGCCCGGTTGTGGGCATTCTTGAAATGCGCAGGCACTATGCCAATTACCTGCGCGGGCTGCCCAACATCAAGGAATTCAGGGGCAAACTGGTCACCATGAACAACGTCGATGAGATTATCGCATTGCTGGAACAGATTGAACAGCAATACGCAGGCTTCACCTTCACCCACGACAAGATAACCCTGGTGAACTACCACGAGAAGTGTCCGGTGAACTGATAGCGGCCCGGGCTATTGCAACCATTCCTCCATTTTGGTTCTTACCAGCAAAAGACGTTCCTGATCGGCCGGGGCATACCCATAGTCGTAGCAGCAGTAAAGGGTTTTGCCGTTGCGGCCCGTATGGATATGGGTGATGAAGCGGAAACTGAAGCCCAGCGTACTCAACTGTTCACGGCTTATTTTCAACATGTCTTCTTCCGGCGAAAGCAGCGATTCCAGGATCTTCCTGTTTTTCTGCAGCACACCGTTGATTTTACGCACCCTGCGGCTGTCGGGGTTGTGCAGCCGGTGGTGGTTGTTGTACTGGTTGCGGCAGTAGTCGTCACAAAATTTCTTATCGCTCCTTCCGCGCAGTGGCTTTCTGCAGGTGCCGCAGCAGCGGCTTTCGGTGTTGGTGAACATCATGATATGATTTTTCTGCAAGATTACCCGCCGTCCCAGGCCTGTCACAAGTGTTTTTAACCGCTTTTTTTCGGGAATAACCGCTTGCGCTCCGGGTGAAAAAAGCAGGTGGGGCCACATTTGCTCCGTCGTCGTTCGGGCGCCCGGGCGGCGGATGGAATAATTGTTAACCCGCCGGCATGCTGAAATAAGGATGTGCCGGCACAAAACCTACCAGTATGTATGCATTGAGAAACAAGGTGCAACTGATTGGCAACCTGGGGGGCAACCCCGAAGTGAAGACCCTGGAAAGCGGAAAAAAAATGGCCCGGTTCAGCATTGCCACCAATGAGGCCTACCGCACCACCAGTGGCGAAAAAGTGACCGAAACCCAGTGGCACAACATCGTTGCCTGGGGAAAAGTGGCGGAAATCGCCGAGAAGCTGCTCAGCAAAGGCAGGGAAGTGGCCCTCGAAGGCAAGCTCGTCAACCGGAGCTATACCGATAAGGAGGGCAACAAGAAGTACATCACCGAAGTTCAGGTGAGCGAACTGTTGATGCTGGGCGAGAAGGCCAAGGCCTGATAAGCCGGGGCCGGTGAACCGCTGCCGGCGGTAGGGGAGCAAGACCGGTCTTCTCTTCAGCCGCCGGCATTTTTAAAAATGCGAGGCCCCCGATTTCGTGTATTGAATAATGTTATTATGCAGGAAGGGCTTCCTGTTTTACAGTATTCTCTTCTCCGCCGCTGATGGGCAGGCGCACCACCAGTTCGCATCCGTTGCCGGGGGAGGAGATGATTTCCATACTGCCCAAGAACAGTTCAGCCCTTCGTTTGATGTTCTGCAGGCCGATGCCGCGTTTGGCCACCTGCACATCAAAGCCCACACCATTGTCGGCAACCGTCATCAGCAGGCGGTTGTTGTAATGGATCACACTGATGTCGATTTCAGTGGCCTGGGCGTATTTGAGGATGTTCCGGAGCTGTTCCTGCAGGATGCGGTAGAGGTTCAGCTGGATGTCGCGGCCCATTTTCATAAGCTGCTCGTTGATGCCCTGGGCGATATGCACCTGTATGGTGTAGCGTTTGTCGATGTTGAAGGTGTTGATGAGCGACAGGAAGGCTTCTTCCAGCTTCTTGTCGTCGAAAAAAACGGGGGCCAGCCGGTGGGAAAGGTTGCGAATTTCGGTCGAAGCCAGGGACAGGTTGTTGCGGCAGTGGGTGTAATATTCAAGCGAAGAGCCCTGCAGGCTGCTTTTGATAAGCCCAAGGCTCATCTGGCTGCCGGCCAAGATCTGGCATACATTGTCGTGCAGCTCCGCCCCGATCTCGTAGCGTTCGTCTTCCTGGGCTTTGATGATGGCTTTGGTGATCTGGTTGTCGAGCAGGATTTTTTCGGTGACATCATTGCCGCTGAACAGCAGATAGTCGCGCTCCTCGATGGTGATAGGCGTGCAGGAAATATCGAGGTGCAGCAATTCGTTGTTTTTGGTTTTCACCACCAACCTTCCATACACGGCCTGTTCGGATTTTGCCAGCAGGCTCTGTTCCAGGAGGTTGTCCGAATCTTCGGCGATGAAGCTCTTGAGTCGTTTGCTGGTAAGTTCTTCCCGCGTATAGCCAAGGCTGTCTTCCACAGCTTTGTTGACTTTGAAAAAGTGCATCTGTTTCCTATCCACCACCCAGATGGCCTGCGGGTTCATTTCGAAGAGCGTCACATAGCGCTTTTCCGATTCGCGGAGCGCCCGCCCGATCCGTTTACGTTCGATGGTGTAAAAAATTGATTTCGACAAGATGGCCGGGTTCATATCATCCTTCACCAGGTAATCGCTGATGCCGAGCGAGAGGGAGCGGATGCTGAAGTCGAGGTCGGAGAAGCCGGTGAGTGCCACTACGGGCGTATCCCCGGCCAGTTCCATGATTTTCCGGATTAGTTCTTCTCCCCTTTCATCGGGCAGGGTGAGGTCGAGCAGGATGATGTCGAACTGCTCTATGCCGGAAAGCCGGTCTTTTGCTTTACCGAAACTGGCCGCTTGAACGATGTCGGAACCGGGCATCGCCTCCTTCAGGTATTCGCTGATGAGTTCGAAATCGCCGGGATTGTCTTCGACAATCAGGATCTGTAGGGAAGTCTTGGAATACATCTCAATTATTGGGCAGCTTCACAATATTGAACCAGAAACTCTCGATCTGGATGACGGTGTTGATGAAATCGGCCGAATCGAAGGGCTTCACGATATAGCAGTTGGCATAGTTCCTATAAGCGGAACGAATGTCTTCCTGTGAAGAGGATGTGGTGAACATGATTACGGGAAGGTGTTTGAGCTGGTCGTGGCCCTTGATGAATTTGAGCACTTCATGCCCGTTTTTCTTAGGAAGGTTGATATCGAGAATGACAAGGTCGGGCAATTCGTATCCGGCGAATTCCTCCTGGCGGTCCAGCATGGAAATGGCCATCTGTCCGTCACGGGCTACCCGGGTTTCATTGACAAGCCTGATTTCATCGAACGCCTCACGAATCAGGAACTCGTCACCTTCATTGTCCTCCACCAAAAGGATTTTGACTGGTTGCATCGGGGTGGATGTTGGGGTTTCTGAGTAAAAAGAAATTGGCGGTATTATTTACTTGCGGCACACATGAATACAAATCTTCAAGTTGCCCGATTAAAAATACCGGAGCCAATTCTGAAGGTAGTAAATTGTATTGATACAATAGCTAATCGTTCAATAAAAAAGGAACACTGAAACTGAATTTGCTGCCTTTTCCGGGGGTAGAGCTCACCCAGATGCGGCCGCCCATGTTTTCAACGATCTTTTTGGTGATGGAAAGGCCGATACCGGTGCCCGAATACTCTTCCTTGGTATGCAGGCGCTGGAACAGCTCGAAGATCTTCACGAAGTATTCCTCGGAGATGCCGATGCCGTTGTCGGCCACAGAAAATTCCCAATGTGTATCGGTTTCGCAGGAACTGATAACGATTTCCGGCGGCACATGCTTGTTGCGGTACTTGAGGGCGTTGGAAATCAGGTTCTGGAAAACCTGCTTCAGCGGGGTCTTGAATCCGGTGATAACCGGAAGGTTTTCCCGGACAATTATTGCGCGCGACTCATTGATCTGCCGTTGCAGCAGCATAATGATGTCCTGAACCAGCAGGTCAATATCCACCTGTTCCTTTTTCTTTTCGAGCCGGCTCGCACGTGAAAACTCAAGCAGGTCGAGAATGATCTGCCGCATCCTCTTGGCACCGTCGGTGGTGTAGTGGATATATTTCCGGCCCTGGTCGTCGAGCAGGTGGTTGTATTTCTTCTCCAGCTGGGTCAGGAACCCCGTAATCATCCGCAACGGTTCCTGTAAGTCGTGCGAGGCAATGAAGGCGAACTGCTCGAGCTCGCGGTTGATGGCCTGCGTCTTTTCCAGTGAGGCCTCCAGCTGCAATTCAATCTCCTTCCGTTCGGTAATGTCAACGCCGTAGCCGATTACGAACTGGAGTTCATCGTTCCGGTAATACGGGTAAAAGCGGCGCAGGATGTACCGGTGCTTTCCCTGGGGAGTGATATGGTCATCAATCCAGTCCACACTGTCGCGGGAGTTTACCGCCTCGACGAAATAGCTGTGCCTGGATTCAGCGAGTTGCAAATCCTGCCTGCGGTAGCTGGCGTATTCGAAATCGTCTTTTCCGATGATCCATTTGCGGAGTTCCTCGTTTTTGATGCCGCGCTCATTCACAAAGAGGTATCGGTGCTCCTTATCGAACACCGCTATGTCGGCAGGAAGGTTGTTGAGCACGTCATCGGTGAATTTCTTCTGCCGAAGCAGCTCTTCTTCTGCTTTGTACTGCAGGGTGATGTCGTGCACCACCGCCATCAGTTTAAGCGACTTGCCGTCTTTATCGGTGAGCACTTCCCCTACGTCGTTTTGAAAACGCACCTGGTGGTCGGGAAGCATGACACGGTAGGTGATGTTGAACGGACTGCTCTCCTGGATGGCTTGCCGGATGGTCTGGTACACCGCTGCACGATCCTGCGGGTGTACAATGTCCAGCATGGTTTCTACCGACAACTCGTGCAATTGCGGGTCCAGCCCCCGGATCCGGTACAGGTTCTCTGTCCACAAAAATTGGCGGGTTTCGAAATCGTATTCCCAGCTGCCTGCATTCGATATTTCCTGGCTTTTCCTGAGCAGGCTTTCATTCTTCCTCAACAATTGCTCCATCTTCTTACGGTCGGAGATATCGCGGATATAGCTGCAGAAATAAACGCCGTTGTCTTTGACATAGCGGACAATACACAACTCCACAAAAATCGTTTTTCCGCTGCGTGTCATAGCGGTGATTTCAATGATCTTGTCGAGGATCCGCGAAACGCCCGTCGCGTTGAATCGGTGCATTCCTTCGGCATGTGCACTCCGGTACTCTTCAGGAATGATGAATTCGGCAAGATTCCGGTTGGTCACTTCCTCATATGTCCAGCCGAAAATGGCTTCCGCACGCTTGCTCCAGAAGTTTATTCTGCCTTCGCTGTCGATGATCACAATGGCATCGGGCGAACCGTTGAGAATGATGTTGTTGGTGAGTTCCCTTTCAAGCAAGGCGTTCTGCGCACGCTCACGCTCGGTGATGTCGCGGTACTGCCAGAGCGTACCCCTGAACTCCTCCCCCACGAAAAAGGGGATATACTCCATCTCGATGATGCGGCCGTCGCGGAGCAGCATGATCGAAGGTTTGTCTTTCTTGCGTGATTCGTATTTTTCCCGAAGAATGTCTTTGAACTGTTGAGGGTCGGTGAACTCCGATTCGATGATATCGCCGATGCGCCTTCTCGTTTTGGTAGTAATGGTCTTGGGACATCCGTTGAAGCGGAAAAGATCGCAGAATGCCTGGTTGGCGAGCAGCACCCTTCCGTTGATGTCTTCAAGCAGGATGCCGTCATCCACGCTTTTTACCAGCGACTCGAAAATGCTTTCTGCATCTTTACGCTTGGTAGTTTCAAGCCGCAGCAGGTTGGAAAGTACCAGCAGGTCGTCGGAAAACTCTTCGATCTCGGTTCCGGTAATGGCGCTCAGCGAAGTCTTCAACTTGTTCGCTACTTCTTGCTGGCGCAACAACTGGGTGCGGAGCCGTTGATGGATCAAGTCGTACTCTTCTTCAGAAATGCGGAAAGCCCGTTCGGAAAGCTCCCTGTCCCTGTCGCCGGCTTCGAAGGAATCGTTGATTTTCGACAGGAATACCTGCAGCTCCGGATCGGAGGCGAGCCGTTCGGGCAAATGCCGCTGCATTTGCCGCTGCAAGTGTTTATGATACCTGTTCGCACTATCCATATGATGACCCGGGCGCTGAGTTGTTTTTTTGTTGTTGTTCAACCATTGTTCCCGCAAGCTGTTTGCAATTCAGAGATTGATGCGGGGGTTGAACAACTGGTCTATTTCCGTGAACTTTTCGATGGTGAGGGGTTTGCTCAAAAACGCAGTCACCAGCGGGTTGTCATTTGCCTTGTCCAGATCGCGCTCGTCGAGCGATGAGGATAACATATATATACGTGTTCTTCCGATCGGGTTGACTTCGAGCTGCCCGAGGGTTTTCAGCAATTCGAATCCGTCCATGTCCGGCATACGGATGTCGAGCAGCATGATGTCGGGCGCTTCCGCATCGCTCTTGACGGCCATGATGGCATGCAGCACATCCTCACCCGATTTGAAGGTGCTGATTACCGCATCCTGACTCACGCGACGGATGACCGCTTCGTTGAGATAATTGAACAAATCATCGTCATCTACCAGATAAATTCTCATTTCTTCAGGGTTGCATCGTGTTGGTGGTCAGCCGACCTGCCCACGGGCAGGATGATGTGCACGGTCGTTCCTGCTCCGGCCTGCGATTCGATGGAGAGGTCGCCGCCCAGCTTGCCGGCAATTTCCTTACAAATATATAACCCCAATCCGGTTCCGATGCTGGAAGTCGTTCCCCGGTAAAACATGTCGAATACGCGGCCGAGGTGCCTGGGGGCAATCCCCTCCCCGTTGTCTTTCACCGATATCGTGCTCCGGTCCGTCCCGATGTCCAAGGAAACCTCTACGAGGGCGGGTATTCCCTGGCGCCTGTATTTGATGCTGTTGCCGATGATATTTTTCAGCAATACCCCCAGCCGGAGCCGGTCGGTTCTGATGACGGGGTTTTCCGGGGCGTTGATGTTCAGAACGATGTCGTTGCCCGAAGCAAAGCGCAGGTCATTGAATATGTTGTTCACCATTTCTGCTACATCTACCCTTTCAAGGCTTACATCCATCCTGGAATTTCGGGAATATTCGAGAATCTCCTGGATGGTGGTGTCGAGCCGGGAGGCGGAAGACAGGCACATGTTGATGAGCTTGATCTGTTCGGTGCTGAGTTCCGGTGCACTCAGGATGAGCGAAAGGATGCCCTTGATGGAAAGAAGAGGCGAGCGCAGGTCGTGCGAAATGCTGTACACAAAATTGTCGAGCTCCAGGTTGATCTTGCTGAGCTCCTCGTTTTTTTCCATCACCGTCTGCAGGGAATTGTCGCGCTCGGCAATGGCTGTTTCGAGGCGCGCCTGCAACTGCTTCATTTCGGTGATGTCGCGCAAGCTACCCACCAGGCGGATGAGCATACCTTTCGCATCGCGCTCGGCAATGGTAAGTGCCTGAAGGATTCGCAGCGATCGGTCGGTATGCCGGTAGGCGCGGAACTCTTGCTGTACATGACTTTGCCGGTTTTGCCGCAGCGCCCTTATTTCCTCGAGGATACGGGTGCGGTCTTCCGGGTGAATGTACTCTTTCCACAACCCGATATAATCTCCCTTTTCTTTTTCCGCACCCAGGCCGCTGATCTG
>JBIIDU010000161.1:0-5557 GCA_044238165.1 Ferruginibacter sp.
ACATCGATTCTGTTATTGCTTTCAATGATAACCATCCTGCCGTGATGAAGCAGCGAATAGAACAGGCGGACTGGGATTCAAAGATTGAAGTGAATGCCAAAAGGTTTAAAAATGCAAAGCACAGCGTTTTGTATTTTTTGTGGAAAGCATTTGGCTGGAGACCGTTTGAATATCGCAATTATAGAACAATATAGCACTAAAGTATTTTAGATATGGAGCACTACGAAATGAATTTAACCCTAAAGGTTTGGCGTCAGAAAAACACCAGTCAGTCCGGTTCTTTTGAAACCTATAAAGTTAAAAACATCTCTTCGGAAATGTCTTTTCTGGAAATGTTTGATGTGCTCAACGAGCAACTGATTGCTGAAGGTAAAGACCCCATCACATTCGACCATGACTGCCGGGAGGGGATTTGCGGAGCCTGCAGCATGTATATCAACGGACGCGCCCATGGCCCCTGGGGGGCTAATACCACTTGCCAGCTGCACATGCGGGCCTTCAAAGACGGCGACACTATTGTGGTGGAACCCTGGCGCAGCAAGGCTTTTCCTGTGCTGAAAGACCTGATGGTCGACCGTTCGGCCTTCGACCGCATCATCCAGGCGGGCGGGTTCATTTCCGTCAACACCGGAAACGCGGTGGATGCAAACGCCATTCCCATCGATAAGAAAGATGCCGATGAGGCATTCATGGCTGCCGCCTGCATCGGTTGCGGCGCCTGTGTGGCCACCTGTGTCAACAGCAGCGCCATGCTGTTCGTGAGTGCCAAAGTTTCGCAGCTTGCGCTTTTGCCCCAGGGGGCGCCCGAAAGGGAGAGCCGGGTGCTGAACATGGTGGCGCAAATGGACAAGGAAGGATTTGGAAACTGTACCAATACGGGTGCCTGCGAAGCAGAATGCCCGAAAGAAATATCTATTTCCAATATCGCAAGGCTCAATCGGGAGTACCTGCATTCGGGGCTTTCCTCCGAGTAAGTATTTAGGGGTATTCAAGGGCATGTTGCCGTCATTAGGTTACTCTATGCTTTTTCAAAGCAACATATTTATTTCGGGAAGGTCCATTTTCAGGATTGCACTCACTGTTCTCAGTTTCCTCTTTTCAGTATTGAACCAGAACTGCTTTGCACAGTCTGTGGGCATTGGAACAAACCGACCTGACACATCTGCCATTCTCGAGCTTTCTTCCGGCAATAGGGGCTTCCTTCCACCCAGGCTGAGCACCACCCAACGCGATTCCATTGTAACTCCCGCCGCAGGATTGATGATTTATAACGCAACAATCGGCGCCTTGCAATATTTCAACGGATCTGTCTGGGTAACATCCGATTCGTCCGGAAGCCAGCCGAATCCTGCGACAAGCTACAATGAAACCATCTCTGTCATTTATGGCATGGACAACAACCTGGTGCGCGGAGGCTATGCTTTTGCGAAAAAACCGGAGTCAAACTGGATACAACAGGTATTACCCTACATCAATCAGGGCTATAAGGACACTTTTAACAGAAATCAGGTGGTGGTATATGGTATGGACAACGGCAGCAGTCCGGGAGGCTTCGCATTCGGAATGGGAACCGCCAATCAATGGTTCCAGCAAACCCTTCCCTATGTCAATCAGTTATACAAAGCCACCGCATCCGGCAATCAGATCGTATTATTCGGGATGGATACCCAAAACAATCCGGGAGGATACGCGTTTGCCTTTACTGCCGATGGAACATGGGTGCAGCAACGATTTCCTTTCCTGAACCAGGGATATAGGGCGATTGCCAGCGGCAACCAGATTGTGCTTTATGGTTATGATACCCAAAACAATCCCGGAGGGTTGGCATTTGCTTTCACTCCAGCAGGCGAATGGATACAGCAAACGCTTCCCTTTCTGAATCAGGGATATAAGGCCACCGGTACCAGCAACAAATAATGTGCTGTTCTTGCATCGTGATGATTTTCAAATCTGTTTTCTCTTATCCGCCTTTCCTTCATTTCCTTGGTTCAGGCCGCTTTCGCTGTTGGGTATAACCGGTTGATTCATAAGCGTATCCTTCATCTTTGTCTTTCGCAATAAATCATAACTTTATACATTATAGGAACGGCGTCGTTGTTTAGCTATATACGAACTTGCCGTAATCCGGTATAATATCCCCGCATTGAACCTGAAAAGGCTATATCTGCTCATCACAGGCGTCCTGCTGTTCAGCGGCATTTTCGCCCAGCGCGATCCCCGATACCTTTCCAACCAGCGAGAGAAATATGTCCGCACAGACGGCCCTTCCGTGCAGTTCGATACACTCAGCATTTTTCCGGGGACCTTCCTGTTGACCGGCGCCCCGGCATCCCGTTACCGGCTGGATCCGGCCACAGCCACAATTCACTGGCTTGAGCCCGCGGGGGTTGACAGTGTGCTCATCCGTTACCGTGTCTTCCCGTTCCGGATCACCGACGTCAGCCGCCACCGCGATTTTGAGGAGATTCGCAACAATTTTCTGCTGCAGAAGCCGGGTATCATCAGAAGCGGAAACCGCCAGCAGAACGGATTGCTCGATTTCGGGCAGATCAATTACAACGGCAGCATCGGACGCGGTATCTCTTTCGGAAACAGCCAGGATGCCGTGCTTACCTCCAACCTCAACCTGCAGATCAACGGTATGATCGGCGACAGCCTGGAGCTGACGGCAGCCATCACCGACAACAATATTCCCATACAACCCGACGGAACCACGCAGGATCTCCGCGACTTCGACCGCATTTTTCTCCAGGTGAAGAAGAGGACATGGCAGGCAAGTTTCGGCGACATCGACATCCGGCAGAATACCAATTATTTCCTCAAATTTTACAAGCGCTTGCAGGGTGCTTCGTTCAGCACCGAAAACCGTATCGGCAGCCAGGCACAGAACGCTTTTCTCTTCAGCGGTTCGGTGGCCAAGGGAAAGTTCAACCGCAACATCTTGAATCCGGTGGAAGGAAACCAGGGACCCTACCGGTTGCAGGGTGCCAACAACGAACTTTTTTTCACCATACTCGCCGGCACCGAGCGGGTGTTCATGGACGGCGAGATGCTGGTGCGGGGCGAAGACCAGGACTATGTGATCAATTACAACACCGCCGAACTCACCTTCACTCCCCGGCGTATGATTACCAAAGACAAGCGCATACAGGTGGAATTCGAGTATGCCGACCGCAATTATCTCAACTCCAATCTTTATGTGAGCAACGATACCCGTCTGGGAAAACGGCTGCTGCTCAGCATCGCCGCTTTCTCCAATCAGGATGCGAAAAACTCTCCCATCAACCAGCCGCTCAACACGGCACAAAAACAGTTCCTCTCCGAAATAGGCGATGGTATCGATACCGCTTTTTACGGAAGCGCGGTACCCGATACATTTGCTCCGGGGAAAATCCTGTACCGTAAAGTCGATACTTCGTTCAACAATACCCGCGACTCGGTTTTCCTTTACGACGAGCAGGCCCGTGAAAACCTCTATCAGGTATCCTTTTCATATGTAGGGGCGGGCAAGGGCGATTATGTGCAACTGTTTACCGGAGTAAATGGACGAATCTTCCAATGGGTGGCTCCTGATGCATCCTTTGTAAAACGTGGTGACTGGGTGCCCTCCATACTGCTGGTGACACCCAAAAAGAGCCAGGTGGCCACCGTGGCTGCGGAATACAGTCTGGGAGCCGGCAGTTTGTTGCGTGCCGAAGCAGGAATCAGCAATTATGATGTAAACCTGTTTTCACGAAAGGACAAAACCAACGACCAGGGGATCGGTACGAAACTGCAATGGACTGCAACCGAGCGGGCTTTCAAGGGACTGAGCCCGCGCATAAGGGTAGGAGGGCAGGCCGGATATGAATTTGTACAAGAGCGGTTCCGGCCGCTCGAGCGTTTGCGGAATGTGGAGTTCAACCGCGATTGGGGCCTGGCCTTCGATGCGCCCAAGGCGGACGAGCATCTGGTCAATGCCGGCATCCGCGTTTCCGACCTTGCAGGCAATTCCGTGAAATACGAGTTGAAGACGTATAACCGGAGTGACGGTTACCGGGGTGTGCGGCATCTCATCGATCAGCAGTCGACCCTTGCAGGTTGGAAGGTAACCAGCCAGTTCAGTTTCACCGGAATCGATATGCAGGCGCAAAAGGGTTTTTATTTGCGGCCGACCATTGATCTCAACAAGCATTTTCCTAAAATATCCGGGATTACACTGGGTGCCAACTACCTCGGCGAACACAATGTGTTTCGGAGCAAACCCATCGATACCATCAACGCATCCAGTTTCGGGTTCGATGTATGGCAGGTTTACCTCAGGTCCGATGCCGCAAAAATGAATACCTGGGGCATCAGTTATTTTACGCGTCGCGACCAGTATCCGTTGCAAAATAAGATGCGGCTGGCCGACCGGAGCCATAATGTGAACTTCAATGCGCAGTTGCTGCAGAACGAGCGGCATCAGCTGCGCATCAATGTCACTTATCGACAGCTCGAAATTGCGAATACTGCCATTTCCCGTCAGAAAGCCGAAGCCTCTTTACTGGGCAGGGCCGAATATTTTGTGAGTGAATGGAAGGGGCTGCTGCGCGGTAATGTGTTTTATGAAGTGGGGTCGGGGCAGGAGCAGAAGCGCGAATTCAGCTTTGTGGAAGTGCCCGCAGGCCAGGGTGAATTCACCTGGATTGATTACAATGGAAACGGGTTGAAGGAACTGAACGAGTTCGAGCTCGCACTTTTCCCTGACCAGCGGAAATTCATCCGCATCTTTTCGCCTACGAATCAGTTTGTGAAAGCCAATTATGTGCAGTTCAATTACAGCCTGGACCTCAATCCGCGTTCCCTGATCAATCCCGCCACGGCCACCGGATTCAGAAAATGGCTTACGCGCATCAGTTCTTCTTCGGCGCTGCAGATCAATAAAAAAGAAGTTACGCCCGGCGGATATGCGTTCAACCCCTTTTCCCGGGAATTGTCAGACACCAGCCTGTTGTCGCTCAATTCTTTCCTTTCCAATACCCTGTTTTTCAACCGCACGAGTACGATATGGGGTTTTGATGTGTCGCACGTGGTCAACAACAACAAAGCACTGCTCGCCTATGGTGTGGAAAGCCGCAGGCTCAGGAACATCACCTTCAAAGCCCGCTGGAATGTGAACCGGAATTTCACCGCAAATATTACCGGCCGCTCCCTGTTGAATATCCTGAATACGCCCCAGTTTCTGAACAGGAATTATGCCATCGACCAGTGGGGGATGGAGCCCGCATTGAGTTATATTATCGGCACCCGTTTCCGCAGCACCTTGTCGTACAACTATCTCAGCCGGAAAAACCGGACCGGTTTCCGCGAACAAAATACCAGCAATATCCTTTCTGCCGATATGCGTTACAATACACTGAACAGCACCAGTGTCAATGCCCGCTTTTCGTTCAATGATATCCGGTTTAGTTACGACGCGGGCGGTTCGCCCAATTCGGCGGTGGGGTATATCATGCTCGATGGTTTGCTACCCGGGAAGAACTATTTATGGAACCTTGAATTTACCCGCCGGCTGACCGGAAATATAGAATTGAGT
>JBIIDU010000162.1:0-5556 GCA_044238165.1 Ferruginibacter sp.
GTTTCGATGTTATGATACCGGCGGGTTTTCAGCTCGGGTCTACCGCTACGCTAAGCGCAGGGGGCGACCTGATCCCCTACACCTGTATCCGTAAAGAACAGTGCACCGCTTTGTGGGACGAAACAGGCGATTATTTTTTTGGGGCCGATATGGTACTGGCCAATTTGGAAAGTCCGGCCGATTTCACCCGACCCTTTTCCGCAGCACCGGAAGTCATGCTGCACGACATGTTCTTCAATGCCGACGAGGAAGCCTTCCGCATTTTCAATGGCAATGGCCGCTACCGTGGGTTCGACGTATTGAGCATAGCCAATAACCACAGTCTCGACAGGGGTGTGTCGGGTCTCGAAAACACGCTGCAAACCCTGCGGGATAGGGATATTGCCGCATGCGGTGCAGTTTCGCGGGAGCCCGATCTGCTTCGTCCGGTGCTGCTGGAAAAAAACGGCATTCGTACGGCATTCATTGCCGCCACCTTTTCGTTCAACAAGGAATTGCTGCCGCCGGGGGAGGAGTGGCGCTGCAACAGGCTTCCTCTCAACAAAGCCGGTGCCGATATGCAGTTGCTGGCGCAACAGGCACAGGCCGCCCGGGATGCCGGCGCCGACTGGATTGTGGCCGTGCTGCACATGGGCTGCGCCTATCAGGCATATCCGTCCCTGCATACGGTGAACAATATCCATGCACTCTGCGACGCCTCGGGAATCGACATGGTCATTGCCGGGCATCCCCACCATGCCCAACCCATGGAAATCTATGCATCGCCCGTTTCGGGTAAGCGGCATTTCATTGCCTACTCGCTGGGCGATTTCATCGCCTTCGATATCTTCAAGTGGGGGCGCCTTTGCCTTATGCCAAAATTCACGCTGGTGAAGGGAACTTTAAACGGCAAAAGCCATACCTGCCTATCCGGCATCCAACTAAAAGCCGGATATATGCATGCGGAAGTATCGGGCGGTAACGTGCGCTCGCTCCGGCTGCTTGATTATGTGCGTGTGAAAAATTCACCTGAAACTTATCTGAAGTCTCCGCGCGATAAGAAACTGTTTGCGGAAATCAGCGATTTTTTTGAACGCTTTGTACTTACAGCCGATCAGCAGGCGGATCTGGGTTTGCATTGAAAAACCAGCGGACCCGGTCATATACTTCTTCACTTTCCTGAGAACAGCGGTTTCACCAGCAACACTGCAAAAACCAGAAATACAATACCCACCGCAACATCCAGCCTGCGTAAAAATAAAGGGCTGATATAGCGCTTGAGCCAGGTAGCGCCCAGCGATATCAGCATTTCCATGCCAAAGATACCCGCCAGCGCCCCGGTATAGAAGGCGAACTGCTGCTGCGTGGTGTAGTGCAGCACATTATTTAGCGTTGCGGTAAGTCCAAGCCAGCTGAGGTAATTGGCCGGGTTGAGCAGATTGAGCATGAATCCCCTCGATGCCAGTACCAGCGGGCGCTTTCCCGATGCGCCCGGGAAAACCACTGCCTTTCTTTTTCGCAGGTTGCCGATGGCCATCACCACCAGTAAAACGGCGCCGCATACACGAACAACGGTTTCCGTGGTGCCGCCGGCAGGGATCAGGCTGGCATTGAGGTTGCTCACCAAAATCATCAGGATGTCGGATATGATGACGCCGATGGCCACAAATGCGCCGCTCCTGAAGCCATTCTCGATACTGTTCTGCACCAGGCAGAAAAATACCGTGCCCAGCATGATGCTGAGCAATAAACCCGTCATAAGTCCATACAGGAGAGCGCCCACGTGAAAATGGTTTGTGATGACGATGCAATATTACAGGAATAATGCCTGTGGAAACATGATCGGGCAAGGGGTGGTACTGAAGAAACGTCTCAACACTGTTGCCGGAACTTTGGGTGTTTCGACATTATTTTTGAACTTTGGTGCCTATATGGTTACCTCTTTCCGTGAAACCGTTTTGCTGCTTGTTTCCACACCGCTTTATGTCATCTGCATCGGCCTGGAAGTTTTTCTTTCCGCAGCCCACAGCCACCATCGCTATACCCTCAAAGGCGCCTGGCAGAATTTTTACCTGATGGCGGTGAACCTGGTCATCGATCTGGTGATGCGCTCGGTGGCGCTGTTCTGCCTGATGGTTGTGTTCCGGCACCGTATCGGGCAACTCGAAAATCCGCTCTTTTACTGGGGGCTGTTGTTGTTGTTGCAGGACCTGGCCTTCTATACCATGCACTGGGTCGACCATAAGGTCCGTCTCTTCTGGGCTGTGCATGTCACACATCATTCATCCGAGGAGTTCAATCTGGGTGTGGGCTTCCGTTCTTCGGTATTCGAACCGGTGTACCGCTTCATCTATTTCATTCCGCTTGCCTGGATGGGCTTCGCACCGCTCGACATCTTCTTCATTTTTTCCTTAACCCAACTCTACGGCATATTCATCCACACCCAGTATGTCCGGAACCTCGGTATTCTGGAGTGGTTCATGGCAACGCCTTCCCATCATCGGGTGCATCATGGCAAAAACGACTGCTACATTGATCGGAACCTGGGTATGTTTTTGATTGTGTGGGACCGATTGTTCGGAACGTTCACCCCGGAAACGGAGCCGGTAGTGTACGGCATCACCAAGCCGCCTGCGGGCGACCGGCCCGATGAAGTCATTCTGCATGAATTCCGGAATATGGTCAGCGATGTGAAATCAGCCCCCGACTGGCGTTCCCGATTCATGTACGTATTCGGCCCACCGGGTTGGCGGCATCCGGATTACGGCGGATGATTTTCCGGTCAGAATAAACGGAAGTTGCCCAGCGTGGCGAAGTTTCTTTGTAGCCAGGAATTTGTTGTTCGATAACTTTCTGAAGTTGCAGGTTCACCGATTGGCCTGCCTACGGTCATTTTGAAACCCAATGAAGGGAGCGCGATAGACATGCCCGAATAACTGAAAGGACTTTCACCGGCGTTTGTAGCATCCGTTTCGGGAGTGATGATGAGTCCCGAACCGGGTATGACCGGAATCTTTTCAAGTTCAATTTTCCCGAAATCGTTTGTGGCCATACGAATGGCTCCGATTTCATCGTCGCTTACAACGGCCGGTTCGGTCATCCAGTACACCATGTTGATGATGTGGGGCCTTTTAGCCAACTGCGGTAATTGCGCTCTTACTGCATAAACGAAGACGAAGTTTTTAAAAAGCGGAAGGGATTCTGTGCGTCCTTTTTTTGCGGTATCCCGAATAACGGGGCAGAATGTTTCAACGCCTTTTTTCATCAGCCAGCGCTGGGCTTTGAGTTCTTGTTGCATCGCCGCGCAGGCAATGAACCATTGATGCGGAGTCATTTTTGTTTCCTTTTAGGTACGGTTGGAGCCGAAGAATCCTGTTGCTGAAAAACAGGGTTGATTTCCGGCTTATCTGTTCGTAAGTGATGATGCGATCCCTATGCCAAATTGTAAAGCGCTGGCAGTCAATTAAAAATGAATTAAGTGCATGATTAATTTTCCCAAATCTGGAAAAATGAATGAAAACGGGAATGAAACGAGCCCATCAGAGCCTTCATCAGTTGGAAATGCCTACCCGCTTTCCTACAAACCGGTTTTGCTGCAATTCAGCGAGCATGAACAGCGCGAGGTCGCCGGCACGGATATGATATTTGTTTTCAGCCGGAGGGTAGTCGGCTGCAACGTGGAATGAGCCCGTTGCATCCTCGTTGTGTATGTCGGGCGGACAAACGAAGGTCCATTCGAGTTTGCTGTTTTGAAGATATTCCCAGGCCTTCCTGTGTTCTTCTCCCACGGCCTTGTATGCTTCAGGATAATCCGGTGTGTCAAGCAGCAGCTGCCCCTCTGCGGCATTCAGCACCCCGAGTCCGCCGATACCGATGATGCGCCTGACTCCGGTTTTTTCCATTTGGGCAACAATGTTTTTCATGCCCAGGCTGCGGGTTTTGTCGTTGCCGTCGATACCGCCCCCGAGGACAGAAAGCACGGCATCGCAACCCCGGATGGCTTTCTCCACCTGGCCCGCATCGAAGAGTGCGCCCTGCACCAGTTCCAGTTGCTTGTTGTCGGGGAGGCCTGCGGTGAACACATTCCTGCCGAAGGCCCGCACGGAATGGCCGTTGAAGAGTGCCTGTTTTACGAGATGGGTTCCTACCATGCCCGTTGCGCCGAAAATGACCAGTTTCATTTCTATTTTTTTTATGTTTCGGATGGGGTAGGAAGAGCGAAAGTCTGTCGCTTGCATTTATCCCGAAGGCGAAATTAAGCGTATGTCGGTTAACTGAAATGAAATGCGGCCGGTTCCCTGTTCCTTCTGATTTTTTTATCGGTTTAGCGGCAATCCAATAACTTTAACCCCCAAAAACAACCACCAATGAAAAAACTGATTTTGCCCCTATTGCTTTTGAGTGCGCAGGTTCTGTTGGCGCAGGATATCGATGAAGTAAAAAAATATGCCTATCTCGGACAGCATGCCAAGGCCAAAGAGGCAGTGGACAAATATCTGGCCGTTGAAAAAAATGCCCGCAAGCCTGAGGGCTGGTTTTATAAAGGATACACCTACAACATGGTTTCGAAAGACAGCAGCCTGAGTATGGAGCAAAGCGCAGCGCTCAAGCAGGAGGCTTTCTCTGCGTTGAAAAAATACCGTGAAATGGACGCCAAAGCGGAACTGCTGACCGAGCAGAACAATTCCCCCTTCTTCGACATGTATGCAGGTTACGCGCAGGATCTGGGCATCAAAGCTTATAATAACAAGGATTATGCCTCGGCCGGCAAGTATTTCGAGGATGCCCTGGCGGTGCACGGTTATCTGACCTCCAACAATATGGCCGGTGCAGGTGGCTATCGCTTTCCGGCCATTGATACCACGCTGACCCTTTATGCAGGCGTGGCATACAACCAGGCCAAAATGCAGGACAAAGGCATGGCTTTCTTCCAGAAACTCAGTGATGCCGGCATCGGCGGCGAGCAGTATCTAGATGTGTACCAGCAGCTGGCCGATTATTACCGGAACAAGAAAGACAATACAGCTTTCGCCACTGCCATTGAACGTGGCAGAAAGCTTTATCCGCAGAACGACGATTACTGGGTAGCGCTGGAGATTGAAAACGCCGTTGAAGGCATCGGAAAGCCCGCCATCTTCGAGCGCTACGAATCGCTGCTGGCAAAATACCCCGACAATTTCGCAATCAACTACAATTATGCGGTTGAGCTCTATCAGTATGTGTATTCCGATGAGCGCAAAACAGCCGACAACGAGGCTTATAAGGCGAAAATCACTGCACTTCTTGACAAAGCCATCAAGATAAAGCCCAACAGCAGCGAGGCCAACTTTCTGATGGCCAACTATACTTACAACAATTCCATCGATATTTCCGAGGCGGCGCAAAAAATCAAGGGCCCCAAGCCTGAAGACCTGAAAAGGAAAAAGGAGATGAATGAGCGTTCAGTCAAAATGATGGACGGCGCCATTCCCTATGCGGAAAAAGTGGTCGACCTCTTTGGGGGCATTGCCAAGCCAAAAAGTTCTGAGAAGATCAACTACCGCCAGTCGCTGGTGATTCTCCGCAATATTTACGAAA
>JBIIDU010000330.1:0-5551 GCA_044238165.1 Ferruginibacter sp.
GCATACGAAGAACTGAGTGCTGCCGGTCATGAATCCGCTGAACTGATAGGCGAGGCCGAGCATCATACCAGTTTGCCAGCTCCATCCGATGGAACGGCAGAGCAGGTAGAAGCCGATGCCTGCCAGGGAAAAGTACAACAGCAGCTCGAGGTGGAAAACGGCCAGGCTGTATCGGGTGGTGCTGCCCAGCAAAAGGAGCACAGGGTTCCACGCCCCGCTTTGCATGTCGGCGTGCAGGGGGTAGCCCATATTGATGAAGGGTGTCCAAAGCGGAAGTTCGCCATTGTGCAGGGCATCGCTGATAAGGGTACGTACCGGATAGTAATAAGTGAGGGCGTCATTTTTCAGTGTAACCAAACAAAGACTTACCGGCCACAGTAACACAAGGCTGGCAAGCGGGAAAATAAAGAAAGGGCTGCTGATAATTTTTCTGATCATCGGTGCGCTGGTCGGGTTCTATGCATCTTTATATCCCATATCAGGGTTTTAAAAAGGGCATATTGCTGATGGAATCAAACAATGCGAAGCTTTCTTTTGCCGAGGGATGTTGGAGCACCGCGGCGGCATCTACTTCAGGCAATGCTTGCTCTCCGAAGCCGTTTTTTACGAAAAGCAGATTGTGGCCGTATCGGTTGGCACCCACCAGCCGGTAGTTTTTCTCTTTTCCGAGGCGGATGAAGGCGTTGACGGATGCGCCATGGTAAACCGGATGGCGGTCTGCGTGGCTGAAGCCGGCATCATAGGGCACAACCAGGTCGCGCAGCCCCATTTCCACATTTGCTTCTACGATTACGACGAGGGGGTCGATACTTTCCAGCGCTTTCCAGATCCAGTAATCATTGCCGTCGATATCGATGGATAGAAGGCCGATTGTACCGCTGATTCCCGATTGTGTTATGATGGCATTAATATTTTCAGCGGTTACCTTCTTGCATTGGAAAACCGGTTTGTAAGTCCAGGGGTCGGGAATTTTTTTATAGAAATAGCTGCCCCGTTCGATTGCAACGGCATCTGCATCGACGAACAGGCCGTGCCAGCCCATGTTTACAGCGAGGTTGGCGCAGTTGCTGTTGATGCCATCACAAGCGCCGATATCCACAAAAACTTCAGGACAGGCTTCGAGTGCCGAAAGAATGAAAAGCAGTAATCCGTCTTCCTCATGCTGGGAGAAAACCTTGAAGCCGGTGTCGTCAAGGCTTATTTTTTGTCCGCTGCGAAGGCATTGCCGGTACTGCAGCATCAGCTGGCGCTGTCCGATGGCAACCGCCGGGGTATATTTGTTGCGGGCCATCCACCGGCAGAGGTATTTCTTTAGTTGGTTTTTGAGATAGTGATACAAGGTTGTCGGCCGTTGATGTGTGTTTCACAAATTTAGGGCTTTGGCGTCGGTGGATTTGTATTGTTCTTTCACGCAAAGGCCTTTAGGAAAATGTTGCGTGATGAATTTTGAATGTTAAATGCCTTTTCAGCCGCAGATCTCCCGACCTTGCCATGCCCTTTTATCCATGGATTGCACGATAGAACCTTGAACTTCTTTGTCTGAACCGCTGATTTAGCTGATTAATGGATTACGCTGATTTTGTCTGAACAGGATTTTCAGGATTAAAAGATGGGCATGATTTCTCTATACAGGGCGAATGTTTGCTTTCGAAGCCAACCTCTTAAACCTTTCAAACCCCTTGAACTTCTGAAACTTTTTGTCTGAACAGGATTTCCAGGATTAGAGGATGGGCAGGATTTTCGGGAACCACGCTGTCTCTCTGGGGTTTTCGCGTACGGATACTGCATCGAATTCGGTCAGCCAATGCGAAACCCCGGGATAGCGATTATTGACACTGCCGGGGTTTCACAGTACATTTCGTACGCATGGATGGATTGGTTTGCGAAAACCCCAGCCCGACTAAAAAAATGAATTATTTTAAACTCAATTGAGCATAATAGGGATGTTCGGGATTTACAATCAACTCTTGCCTTCTCGGGTGTATCAATACATCCATTTCTTCCATTGGAATAGCACCAAGCAGGGGTTCACTATCTCCTTTTAATACCATGGCGCTGCAAATGGCGGTTCTGTTTAAAAACTTTACATGTATAGGGCCAACTACATCATATTCCTGTACACTGCCGTCGGCAAGAATTGCTTTTCGTTTTTCAATAAAAGATAAATCCAGTTGTTCTTGTATGGTTTCGTTTATGGCCATCATGTAAGCACCACTATCCACCATCATTTTAACGGTCATTTGTTTTATTTCTTCTTTACCTATAAGGTGGCGCCTGGCCATTTCAATGTCACCACCGTTTATTAGAGTGATATCAGCATAAACAAGTCCCATAATTTTTTTTCAAATTTAGCTTTTTTTAGAGGTTCTATTGAATTTTAAGTGGGTAAGTTAGCTTTGGCTACAAAACCCATTACAGATGTTTACTACCAAAGAGCTGTTCAGCAAGGCGCTTATGATTGATTTACCTTGGTTCATTGAGAAGATCGAATTTGACCAAGCCCCGGGGAAATTGGATGTCTGGATTGATTTCGCGCGGGGTTCTGAGCTCTTTTTTGAGGATACGGCATTGGGAATTTCTCAGGCGCAGATCTCCCGACCTGTCCCACGGTGTTACTGAATTTGTTTTTTGCTTGTCTGAACTGTGATTCATATGATTGAATGATGGGTATGATTTCTCAATACCGAGCAGATATTTGCTTTCGAAGCCAACTTCTTAAACCTTTCAAACCCCTTGAACTTCTGAAACTTTTTGTCTGAACAGGATTTGAAGGATTAAAAGATGGGCAGGATTTACGGAACCTTGAACTTTTGAACGATTGAACCTTGAACCTCTCAAGGCGCAGGTCTCCCGTCGAAGCCAACCTCTTAAACCTTTCAAACCTCTTGAACTTCTGAAACTTTTTGTCTGAACCGCTGATTAAGCTGATTAATGGATTACGCGGATTTCAGGACCTTGAACTTTTGAACGATTGAACCTTGAACCTCTCCCAGGCGCAGGTCTCCCGTCGAAGCCAACCTCTTAAACCTTTCAAACCTCTTGAACTTTTTAAACTTTTTGTCTGAACAGGATTTGAAGGATTAAAAGATGGGCAGGATTTCTCTATACCGAGCAGATATTTGCTTTCGAAGCCAACCTCTTAAACCTTTCAAACCCCTTGAACTTCTGAAACTTTTTGTCTGAACAGGATTTGAAGGATTAAAAGATGGGCAGGATTTACGGAACCTTGAACTTTTGAACGATTGAACCTTGAACCTCTCCCAGGCGCAGATCTCCCGTCGAAGCCAACCTCTTAAACCTTTCAAACCCCTTGAACTTCTGAAACTTTTTGTCTGAACAGGATTTGAAGGATTAGAGGATGGGCAGGACTTACGGAACCTTGAACTTTTGAACGATTGAACCTTGAACCTCTTTGTCTGAACCCTGCTTTAGATTCCCGGAAGTTATTTGCCGCCCGTTCTCCGTATTTTAGTTGCCGCTGAACCATGAGCAACCGAAATCATTCCTTCATAAGTACAGCCGCCGCCGACGCATTCGCTCAAAAACTGCAGTCGGTCGATACGGACCAACTGCCGCTTTCCGATTATGACCGGCGGTATCTTACCCACCTGTTGCAACATGCCCGTTATTACTGCAGCATCTATGCCTTCCTGCTGAACAGGGCGGTGGCGCTTTCCGGCTGTCCACCCGCGCAGATGGTCCTGATGGATTATGGTGCAGGAAACGGACTGATGGGTATCCTGGCCAAAGCATCCGGTATAGGCAGTGTATATCTTAACGATAACAATCCGGTGTTTTTGGATGCTGCACGTTCATTGGCCGGGGCTTTGGATATTCCCATTGACGGCTTCATTTGCGGTGATATTACCGCCGATCCGAGCACATTTCATTCGCTTCATCTTGATGCGGTCGTAGGCTTCGATGTGATCGAGCATGTGTACAGTCTTCCTGAATTTTTTGGGCAACTTGCTTCGCTCAATAATGAAGTTACTGTGGTGATGGGCACGGGAGCCAATACACATCATCCAATCAAAGCGGCCCGATTTAGAAACCTGCAACGACGCGATGAGCTTGTTGGCGGCAATCCCGATGATTTTACCCTATACGGTGCCACTCCGGAAAGGGCTTTCCGTTCACAACGCCTCGATATCATCACAGAGGCATTGCCGGACCTCGACCGGAAAACGGTTGATGAACTGGCCAACCGAACCCGGGGGTTGCGTAAAGAAGATATCCTGCAGGTTGTGCATCAGTATTTTACCCATGGCGTGCTTCCGGTTGTTCCGGCTCACCCTACAAATACCTGCGACCCCCAGAGTGGAAGCTGGACGGAGCATCTGCTTCCTGCGGCGGAATATGCTTCAATGATGCGGGAGGCAGGGTTTACGTTCAGGTTGGATACGGGCTTCTATAACGCAGTTGGTGGCGGTTGGCGTCCTCTCGTGTTGCGGGCCGTAAACCGGTTGATTCCGCTTTTCAGCAAAGGGCTTGCTCCCTTTTTGGTTTTTTCCGGAAAGCGTATTGGGGAAAAAGTGGAATGATTGCAGGCCGAATTACCCGGCTTGCAGATGGAGCATCCGCTGCAGATACTTTCCAACGATGTCGAATTCCAGGTTGACGGCATCCCCGGGCTTAAGCAACTTCACGTTGGTATGGTGGTAGGTGTAGGGGATGATGGTTACGGAGAACGCACTGCGATCCACATCAAAGAGGGTCAGACTGATCCCGTTCATACAGATAGATCCTTTTTCAATCACCAGGGGAGCAAATTGTTCGGGCATGGAAAAGCGCAGGTTCCAGCTGCCCTGCATATCGTCAACTGCTGTACAACGGCCGGTGGTATCCACATGGCCCTGCACGATATGCCCGTCGAGCCTGCCGTTCATGGCCATGCATCTTTCTAGGTTGACAACATCGCCTTTTTTCCAATCCTTCATATTGGTTTTCAGGAGGGTTTCTTCCACGGCAGTAACCTGATATTGTCCGTTGGCAATGGATTCCACCGTCAGGCAAACCCCGTTATGTGCCAGGCTTTGGTCAACCCGCAGTTCGGGGCATAGGGGAGAAGAGAGGAGGTAGGTAAGACCCGTTCCGGAGGGCAGGATTTCCTCCACCCGGGCTGTATTTTCGATGATACCGGTGAACATGCCACAAAATTACCGGATTGGGACCTACCCGCATTTTGAATTTCGGAATAAATGGCTATCTTTGCCGTCCTTAAAAAAAAGAAGGTATTTACTATGTTAATCATCGATTCGAAAGACTGCGAGAACATCGACAAGGCGCTGAAGAAGTACAAGAAGAAATTCGAAAAAAGCAAGGTACTGCTACAGTTGCGTTCCCGTCAGGCTTTTGTGAAACCTTCGGTACGCCGTCGTACGGAGGTTCTCAAGGCCGTTTACAAGCAGAATATCGCCAGCGGCAAAATCATCGTCTGACCTTTTCCGGCCCGCCCGGTCAACTTATTGAACTGATTACCGAATGCCTTACATTTGGTAATCAGTTTTTTTATGCATCAAGCCGACCCCCAACTGACCGCATTTCTCGACTA
>JBIIDU010000163.1:0-5493 GCA_044238165.1 Ferruginibacter sp.
ATCCGGACGGGCGTCCTAATTATAACAATATCCAGACATTTTCTTCCGCCGATTACGGTATCCTCATGTCTTATGCCCAGGATCTTGCTGACAATGAATACCGTAAAATCACTTTCGGTGTGAATGCGAAAGTCATACACAGGAAAGTGGGAAGTTTCGCCAAATCCTGGGGATTCGGCATTGACGCCGGTTTACAGATGCATGGCGACAGATGGAAGCTGGGAATTGTTGCGCGGGACCTTACCTCCACGTTCAACGCCTGGTCGTTCCGGTTCACCGAAAAGGAAAAAGAGATTCTTTATCTGACCAACAACGAGATTCCCGTCAAATCGACCGAACTCACCGCGCCTAGGCTGGTCATCGGCGGCAGCTATGATTTTCCGATTTCCGAAAAGCTGAGCCTGATGGCCGAGGCCAACCTCAACCTGACTTTCGACGGGAAGCGCAATACCCTTGTTTCCTCGAAAGCGGTAAACGTCGATCCCTGTCTTGGGCTGCAGGCAGACATCAACAATACCTTCTTTGTAAGGGCAGGTATCAACAATTTTCAGCAGGCTTTGGCCGACGGTGACACGCTGAACCTGCAAAAAGTTTGGATTTATCAACCCAGCCTCGGAGCGGGAGTGAAGATCAAGAACGTGACTATCGATTATGCCTATTCCAATCTCGCCAATCAGTCGAATCCTCTGTACACCCATGTTTTCTCACTCAAATTCAATCTGGCCAAAAAACAATATTGATTTTCCAATTCAATACCCGAAAGCCATGCGAAAAATCATCATCCCCTTTCTGTTGCTGTTCTGCTCCTCGTCCTGGGCACAGCTCAACAACAGCTGGATCGATTACGGTAAAACCTACCACCGTTTTTTTATCGGCAAAAGCGGGTTGTACCGAATCAATGCCGCAACCCTTGCTTCCGCCGGCCTCTCCGCTACACCCGCGGAACAGTTCCAGCTGTGGCGGAATGGTGAGCAGGTCAGGCTGCATACTTCGTCCGCAAGCGGACCGTTGGGCGCATCCGGCTATATCGAGTTCTGGGGTAAAATGAACGACGGCACACCCGACAAAAACCTATACCTCAAGCCCGGATTCCAATTGTGCGACAGTTTCAGTTTGTTCAGCGATACGGCTGCTTACTATCTTACCGTCAACCCCACCGTCACGGCCAATCTGCGATTTTCCCAAGCCGCGAACAATGTGGCAGGCAATACCCTTACGCCGGATGAATATTTCATGCGTACCATCGCCGCTCCTTACAAGCAGCGCATCAATGGCGGTTATGCGGTAAAAGTGGGGGAGTTCGTTTATTCATCCTCCTACGAAATGGGTGAGGGATGGACAAGCCTCGACGCCGCTCCCGGCTTCGATCTGTTCAAAGAGTTCACCGGTATGAACGTTTACGCTGCCGCGCCCCCCAACAGCGTATCCTTCTATATTTCAGCATTCGGAAACGCACTCAACACCCGGAGCCTCCGGGTAAAATTCTTCAATAACGTGGTTCTGGATACCCGAATGGATTTTTTTGATACCGTAAAAAAGCGCATCGACAATCTTCCGCTGACCCTGCTGCAAAGTTCCGAATATCTTCAGGTGTCCATGAACGGAACTTCCTCTGTGCCGACCGACAGGGTAGTGGTGGCCAATCTGGAGATCACCTATCCTGCGAAATTCAATTTCAACAACGAGAAGAATTTCCAGTTCAACCTTGCTTCTTCACCTGTCGGAAATTTTCTGGTGATTGACAATTTCAACACGGGCGGCCAACCTCCGGTACTTTACAGTATCAGCGATGGGATGCGCTATGTGGGCGACATCTCTGTGGCGGGTAAGGTTCGCTTCGCCCTGCCACCATCCTTCAGCAACACAAACCGGCAATTCCTGCTGGTAAGCCAGGATGCTTCCAATTTAATCAGTGTGAACAACCTCACCCCCAGGAATTTCACCGATTACTCCCTTCCTGCCAATCAGGGAGATTACCTCATCATTTCCAATCGTGCCCTGTATAACGACGGAAGCGGGAACAACTATGTTGAACAGTACCGACAGTACCGCAACTCGCCCGCAGGAGGCTCCTTCAATTCCAAAGTCATTTCCATTGATGAACTTACAGACCAGTTTGGATTGGGCATCCGAAAGCATCCTACTTCCATCCGCGATTTCATCCGTTTTGCCGAGAACCGTTTTCTGGTGAAACCCAAGTTCGTGTTTCTGATCGGCAGGGGCGTTAGCGCTTTCGAATACCGCACCTATGAGAATGAACCGGCCATGGACAAGCTCGATCTGTTGCCCACATTCGGCTGGCCGGCATCGGATGTGCTGCTCAGTTGCGCTCCCGGCACCTTTGTTCCGATAACGCCCATCGGTCGTCTGGGTGCCATCAACGGCCGTGAAGTAAAAAGTTATCTCGACAAAGTGAAGGAATATGAACAGGCCCAGGCCGACCCCATGCAGACCTTCGCCAACAAGGCCTGGATGAAGAACATCATTCACGTTATCGGCGGATCTGACAGTATCGAGAATGCGCAGTTCACCGCATACATGGGCGCCTATGAGAACGTCATGAAGGACTCGCTGTTCGGCGGTAAGGTGGAGACTTTTGTCAAGGCGTCCACATCAGCGGTGGAGCAGGCCAACGGCGAGCGTATCGAGGAACTGATCAACGAGGGTGTCAGTGAAATCGCCTATTTCGGACACTCTTCCGCCAATACTTTGGCGTTCAATTTGAGCAATCCCGAAGTTTATTCAAACCGGGGCAAGTACCCGTTCTTCAATGTGAGTGGTTGTACTGCCGGCAATTTTTTCACGTACGATCCCACACGCTTGAACAACTCCCTCACCATATCGGAGAAATTTGTGCTGGCCGAGCAACGGGGATGCATCGCGTTCATGGCAAGCACGCACCTGGGCATACCGCCCTTCCTGAATTTTTACAACACCGAGCTCTATAAGAATTCGGGTCGGGCGCTTTATGGCAATGCACTGGGTAATATCATCAAACGCGGACTTGAAACACTGGGCTCAAATCCCGCTTCCCTGAACTACTATCAGCGTATCCACCTTGAGGAAATCAACCTGCACGGCGATCCGGCCATCCGAATCAACAGTTTTTCCGCTCCTGATTATACGGTGGAAGAACAACATGTGAAAATCTCTCCTACCATCATCTCTGTGGCCGATAACAGTTTCAATCTGAATGTGGTCACCTACAATATCGGTAGGGCGGTGAACGATTCCATGCGTACGGTCATCACCCGAAAACTGGCCAACGACTCGGTGCAGGTGCTGTATAACAGTATGCGTATGGCTACCCTGTACAGCGACACCATCAATCTCGTGGTACCCATCAATCCTATTACCGACAAGGGACAGAACCGCATCACCATTACCGTGGATGCCGACAACCGGGTTTCCGAACTCTCCGAAGCCAACAACAGCGTCACCCGGGAGTTCTTCATATTTGAAGACGAGATACGGCCGGTATCGCCCTATAATTATGCCATTGTCAACCAGCAGAATATTCCCTTCACCGCATCCACCGCCAACCCCCTCATGGGGCAGCGGCAGTATGTGATGGAAATCGATACAACGGAAACATTCAACTCGTCGTTCAAGAAGCAATATACAGCCAGCGGTTCCGGCGGTCTGGTACAATTCAATCCAACAAACGTAGTCTTCACCGACAGTACCGTGTATTACTGGCGCACTTCCATAGTGCCACTCAACGGCACGCAGCCCATCTGGAACTCATTCTCATTCGTCTATCTATCCGGAGGTTCACCGGGGTATAACCAGTCGCATTTTTATCAGCACCGGAAAAGTACCTTCAGCAGTACCCTTCGCCTTGATGACGACAGGGTCTTCCGTTTTGCCGATGTCAACCGCACCCTGTACATACGCACAGGACTTTTCCCTGCCACCGATTATGACCGTATTGATGTGGTGCTCGATTTTGACCAGCTTGAGTTGTACGGCTGCCGCTACAGTTCGCTGCAATTCATGGTGTACGACACCCTGACCATGAAGCCCTGGAAGAACTTCAATGTCTCCGGTGGTACCGGCCGTTTCGGAAGCTGGCCCATCTGCAGCGGTACCTCCCGGAATTCATTCGAATTCCCGTACGCCGATCCGGTGTATCGGAAGCGGGCGATGGATTTTCTTGACAGCATTCCCGACGGCATGTATGTGTCCATCACCAATCTGGGTAATGCATCAACCAACAACAGTTTTATTGCCGACTGGCAGGCTGATCAGGCGGCACTGGGTGCAGGCAATTCCCTGTATCACAAGTTGAAGGCCCTGGGTTTCACCCAGATCGACAGTTTCACGCGCAACCTTCCGTTCATCTACTTCAGCCGCAAGAACAACAGTACCTATCCCCGTTATCAGGTCATGGGTGCGGCGGCCACCGACCAGCTCAACAGCAGTTTCCCGGTTCGCCTGAAAGATAACAACGGCACATTGACATCGCCGCAATTCGGCCCGGCAAAAAGATGGAATGAACTGCACTGGAGGACCCGTTCACTCGATCTGCAGCTTACCGATAAAACCCGGATTGATGTGATTGGTGTGCGGAGCAACGGCACACAGTCGCAATTGCGCACCATATCCGGGGCCACTGATACCACACTGAATTTTGTCGATCCGGTTGAATATCCTTATCTCAGACTGCGTATGAACAACGAGGATATCATCAATGTCACGCCAGCCCAACTGGAATACTTGCGGATCAATGCCGACCTGGTTCCGGAAGGGGCCATCGCCCCGAATCTCGTTTTTAGTGTCAAAGACAGCGCCGATCAGGGCGAGCCGGTGGACATCGCACTTGCGTTTAAAAATGTGAGTACGGTTCCTTTCGACAGCCTTCGGGCAAATATGGTGGTGACGGACAGGAACAACCGCAGGACCGTGATTGAATTCCCCCGGATCAAACCGCTTCAACCCAATGACACGGCTGTGGCCCGTTATCGTTTCGATACACGGAACTTCCCTGGTGTCAACACCATCAGCCTGATGTTCAATCCTGAAAATGACCAGCCCGAGCAATACCTGTTCAATAATTTCCTATTCAAGGACCTTTATGTTAAGGAAGATAAGGTAAACCCCTTGTTGGATATCACTTTCGACGGCGTACATATCCTCAACAAGGATATCGTGGCTTCAAGGCCCTCCATTCTCATCCGCCTGAAAGACGAAAGCCGTTTTATGGCTTTGGCAGACACCGCGCTGCTCAAAGTGATGGTGCGTTTCCCGGATGGCAACCTCTATAATTACCATTTCAACCAGGATATGCGCTTCATCCCTGCGAATCTGGGCAGCGGACAGAACAACGCGACTATAGAATTGACTCCCTACTTCCCCGAAGACGGTGAATATGAATTGATTGTGTCCGGCAAGGACGCTGTGGGCAACAAGGCGGGAAATCTTGAATACAGGGTGATCTTTTCGGTCATCAATGCCCCGATGATCAGCAATCTGCTGAACTACCCGAATCCT
>JBIIDU010000164.1:0-5474 GCA_044238165.1 Ferruginibacter sp.
TGTGACCAAGGAAAAAGCCGTCATGAAGTGGAATGCGGAAAATGACAGTTCCTGGAAAAAATTCATTTCCAACAATCCGTTGCCCGAGAGTGTGGATTTTTTCGTGAAGGCCGATTATATGAACAGCGACAGCCTTTCGCTGCTCAAAAATTCTCTGGAAGAGGGTTTTCCCACTGTCATGTCCGAGTTTCAGTACCCGACTGAAACGGTGGGTTATGTAAGTTCCTACACCCGCTACATCGCCGCGGCGATCTTGCTTTTCGCCATCATCATGTCCGTCATTGTCATCATTTCCATCGATAACACCATAAGGCTGGCCATGTACAGCAACCGCTTCCTCATCAAAACCATGCAGATGGTGGGTGCCACGCGTTCATTCATATCCAGGCCACTGACCATGCGGGCCATTCTGAATGGCGTGATTGCCGCTTTGCTGGCCACCGTGGCCCTTTTAGGCTTCATGCTGCTGGCTGAAAGTTTTGTGCCCTGGCTGCGGCTGTTGCGCGACGGGAAGAACATGGCCATCATCATCTTCGGCATCGTTACGCTGGGTATTGTCATTTCCTATGTCAGCACCAGCCGCTCGGTTCTGAAGTACCTTAAAATGAAACTCGACGACCTTTATTGATAGAGGCATCAAGACCCAGAAGGAGTCGGTAAAACTTAATTCCAACTGAAAAAATCGGTTTATGGCAAACGAGAAAAAAAACACGGTCAAACAGATGAGGAACCCTCTTTTTGACCGCAACAACTATATCTGGATGGGGGTCGGCGCGCTGATGATAGCGCTGGGTTTCTTCCTGATGGTAGGGGGCAAAAGCGCAGATCCCAACCAGTTCAACGACAGTGAAATTTACAGTACCACCCGAATCACCATCGCTCCGCTGCTGATCATTGCAGGATTTCTGGTGGAAGTATTCGCCATCATGAAAAAACCCGCATCTGAAGGGTGATGCCCTTCCTGGTCGGACAATAGTTCAGCCTGAATAACTTTCGCTCCGAATGACTACCATCCAAGCAGTGATCATCGCCATCGTGGAGGGCCTTACCGAGTTTCTTCCCATTTCTTCCACGGGCCATATGATTCTTACGGAAAAACTGTTGCGCCTGCCCGATACCGACTTTATAAAGCTCTTCACTGTTGCAATCCAATTGGGGGCCATACTTGCGGTTGTGGTGCTGTACTGGAAAAAATTCACCGATTTCCGCCGCTTTGATTTTTATATCAAACTGGCGCTTGGAGTTTTGCCGGCACTGGTGCTGGGATTTTTCTTCGCCAAAAAAATTGATGATCTGCTCGAAAGTGCGTTGACTGTATCGGTTACCCTGATTGCCGGAGGTGTTGTGCTCCTGTTTGCCGACCGCTGGTTTCCGGGCGGGCAAATTGATAGCGATGAGAAAATAAAAGGTCCTACTGCGCTGACCATTGGCTTCTGGCAATGCCTCGCACTGGTGCCGGGTGTCAGCCGCAGCGCAGCCTCCATTCTGGGGGGAATGCAGCAGCAGCTTGACCGCAAAACTGCCGCCGAGTTCTCTTTTTTTCTGGCGGTTCCCACCATGCTTGCCGCCACCGGATACAAGTTGCTGAAATACTGGAAAGACTACGGGGGTTTTTCCTCCTCCGAGCTTCAATTGCTTGCCGTCGGAAATCTAGTTGCGTTCATAGTTGCCCTTTTGGCTATCCGGCTGTTCATCCGCTTTGTCCAGCGCTATGGGTTCCGTATTTGGGGCATATACCGTATTGCAGCAGGCTTGCTCATGCTCGCGCTTCTTTGGGCCGGGCGTCTTTGATGTTTTTGCTACCACGCTTAATGACTGATTTTATTTATGGGAAAAAAGCCATAGATATATGTGCAATAAAATCGGGCAGTTAGCGTTTAGATAGTACGCAAAAATTATGTTTTTTCAACCTGTACCGACTACTTTTGTACGGATCAACTATTGAAAAGCCTGTTTCTGCGGAAAAGTTCAGGTATTGCAGGGCTGACTCAGAGAACCCCCATTCAATATCCCTAATACATTCTGGCCTTCCTAAGGCTGTGGAACAACCACGGTTCAGGTGCTGCTGCTGCATTCTGTTTCCGTAAGGTTATGCTCCCGGAAGGAAAAACATGTTGACCGGTAGCAGCCCGGATTTTGTTTTGATGCGGAAACGTTAAGTATTGATGATTTATAAAAAAACTGAAAAATGAAAATCTTAATTACCGGAGCTGCCGGCTTTGTAGGTTCTAACCTTTCCAAATGTTTGCTTGAAAGAGGGCATGAGGTCATTGGTATGGACAATCTTAATTATGGCTTCCTCAGGAATGTGGAGGTTATCCGCAACCATCCCAAATTCCAGTTCATTGTTGGCGATATCGCCAATCCTCTCATACTGAAAGACGTCCGGGCCGATATCATCATACACCTGGCTTCCCAGAAAATCCCCCGTTATACCAATGCGCTGCGTACGCTGGAAGAGAACTACCTGATGCTCAGAAATGTCGTCCATAAGTGTATTCTTGACAAATCAAAGATCCTGTTCGCATCCACCTCCGATGTGTACGGCAAAAACCCCAACATACCTTTTGCTGAGAGTTCCGACCTGGTGATGGGCCCCACTACGGTCAAGCGCTGGGCCTATGCCCTTTCCAAAATGTATGGCGAGCAGTACATCATTGCCAACCACGACGAATACGGTTTGCCTTATACCATCACCCGGTTTTTCGGTTCCTATGGCCCCAATCAGAACCTGACCTGGTGGGGCGGCCCTCAGTCGGTGTTCATCGAAAAAGCCTACAAGAACGAAACAATCGACATCCACGGCGACGGAACACAGACCCGTACGTTCACTTATGTGGATGATACGGTAAATGCACTCGTTGCCTGTATTGAAAACAACAAGTCCGACAACGAGATCTTCAACACCGGACCCAAGTCCGACACGGAAATTTCAATCAAAGACCTGGCCATCCTGATCTGGCGATTGATCAACGGACCCGATTCGGAGCCCAAACTGAACTTTATTCCTTATTCCACCTTCGGCAATTATGAGGATGTGATGCGCCGCGTTCCGGATATCTCCAAGATCACCAATACACTTGGTTTCAAGCCCATATGGAATCTGGAGGATGGCCTGATCCGCACCATCGAATGGCAGAAGCAATTCATGGTAAGGTCCTGAGCAGGCCCTCCGGTTCCCGCTCCAGCAGGAACGTGCATAGAATAATTTACTGAAAGAAGAAATCATAGAGCGGCATGGAAGCAAAAAAATGGGGTATTGTTGGAGGCGGAATCATGGGCATGACCCTTGCCCACCGCCTGGCGCAACAGGGTCATTCGGTAACCCTTTACGAAGCGGCCCCAGAACTGGGGGGGCTGGTTAGTTCCTGGAAGATGAACGGAGTGGAGTGGGACAAATTCTACCACGTCATTCTGCTGTCGGATTTCCGTACGCGCAATATCCTGAAGGATATCGGCCTGGAGAACGACCTGGAATGGGTGGAAACCAAGACCGGTTTCTATATGAACGGCAAGCTGCATTCCATGTCCGACACCATCGAGTTTCTCAAATTCCCCACGCTGAATCTTTTCGATAAGTTCCGCCTGGGCCTTACCATACTGGTAGCTTCCCGCATCAAAAACTGGAAAAAGCTGGAACAGGTTCCGGTAACCGACTGGCTGCGGCGCTGGTCGGGGAAAAACACGTACAACAAGATCTGGCTGCCCCTGTTGCGGGCCAAGCTGGGCGACAGTTACCGGCGCACCTCGGCCGTTTTCATCTGGGCCACCATCCAACGGCTTTATGGCGCACGTCGCAGCGGATTGAAGAAAGAGATGTTCGGTTTTGTCACCGGCGGTTACAAGCAGGTGATCGAGGCCTTCAAAAATACACTTGCCAAAGAGCAGGTGGATATCCGGCTCCGGACACCGGTCAGTGAGATTCGCACCGGAACCGATGGCAAGCCGGAGATTGTGCATTCCGGAGGAACGGCAGACCGTTTTGACGAGGTGATTGTCACCCTGCCTTCGTCCATGGCGGCGCAACTTTGCACAGGTCTTACACCTGCAGAAAAGGAAAAGCTCAACGGGGTGGAATACCTCGGAGTCATTTGTATGGCTGTGCTGCTCGACAAACCGATCAGCGACTTTTATATCACGAATATCACCGACGACCGCTTCCCCTTCACCGGTGTGATTGAGATGACGGCCCTGGTCGACAGGAAATACCTCGACGGACATGCACTGGTCTACCTACCCAAATACGTGGTAGCCGACGATCCGCTGTTCGACAAGCCCGATGAGGAAATCCGGAAATATTTTCTGGACCACTTCCTTCAGATGTATCCTTCGCTTACCGATGCCAACATCAAATTCGCGGGTGTGGCCAAGGCCAAGCACGTGATTACGGTGGCCCGCCTGGGTTATTCCGACAAACTGCCCGGCATCCGTACATCGGTACCGCATGTATATGTGGTGAACACCTCGCATATCAAGGATGGTACGCTGAATGTGAACGAGACGGTGCGGGTGGCCGAAACCAAACTCGAAGAAATATTGAACGCATAATCGCAAGTAGCATGGGTAAACAAAAACTGCCTGCAAGCATTTCCCTGGATCTCGACGACCAGTGGTCGTATATGAAAGTACATGGCGACGAGGGTTGGGAGGAATTCCCCTCCTATCTGGACGTGTTTCTGCCGCTGGTGCTCGATGTGCTGGACAAGCTCGATGTCAAAATCACTTTTTTCATCGTGGGGCAGGACGCCGCCATCGAAAAGAACCACAAGGTGCTCCGCAGCATCGTGGAACGCGGGCATGAAGTCGGCAACCATTCCTTCCATCATGAATCGTGGCTGAAGACCTATTCCCCTGAAAAAATCGACAATGAGATCCGCATCGCCGAAGAGGCCATCCTGAAGGCTACCGGTGTGCGGACCAATATGTTTCGCGGACCCGGCTTCAGCTGGAGTTACGACCTGCTCAAGGTGCTGAAGAAGCGAAACTATATTTTTGACGCCTCCATACTGCCCACCTATATTGCTCCGCTGATGCGACAGTATTATTTCTGGAATTCCAAGCTCACCAAAGAGGAAAAGGAGAGCCGCAAGGAATTGTTCGGTTCTTACAAAGAAGGCTTTTATCCGCTAAAACCCTATCAGTGGGAACTGGGGGGAGGGAACAATCTGCTTGAGATTCCGGTGACCACCATGCCTTTCTTCAAGCTGCCCTATCATCAGAGTTACCTTTTGTATATCAGCAATGTGTCGGTGGGATTGATGAAATGCTATCTGTGGGTATCCATATTTTTGAGCAAAATAACAAGAACATCGCCCAGCTACCTGCTGCACCCCCTCGACCTGATGGGAGCTGACCATGTTCCTTCCTTGTCGTTTTTTCCGGGAATGAACATCCGGAGCGAGCGGAAACTGAAAATCTTTGAGATTGCCATCACCATGCTCAAGAAGCATTTCGACTTGATGCCGATGGAGGCG
>JBIIDU010000021.1:0-18437 GCA_044238165.1 Ferruginibacter sp.
CGGTAGCGAGGAAGAATACGGGAATATCGACATCAGCGAATATGTGCAGGCCGGCGATGATGAAGTGGCCGATTACAAGACCCGCGACGATCATTACGGCGAGAGCGATGAAAACAAGACCCATCCGCACAAGGTGGAAACGGGCTTCAATGAATTGATGCTGGAGCAACTGGGACAGCTCACCCTCAGCGACCAGGAACGAAAAATCGCCGAACAAATCATCGGCAACCTCGATGACGACGGTTATTTGCGCCGGGATCCCGATGCCATTGTGGATGACCTCGCCTTCCGGCAGAACATCATTACCAACCGTGAGGCGCTGGAAGGCCTGATCCTTCAGATACAGGATTTCGACCCCGCGGGCGTCTGTGCCCGGAATCTTCAGGAATGCCTGTTGATACAGCTTTACCGGCGGCGCGAGCAGGGTGTCAATGTCGACCTGCCGGTGCGCGTGCTGGAATCCTACTTTGATGAATTTTCAAAGAAGCATTACGACAAAATCAAAAAGGGGCTGGACATTGAGGATGCGGAACTGAGGGAAATCATATCCACCATCATCAAGCTGAACCCCAAGCCCGGAAGCAATATCGGCACCGCCGGCGCCAACGAAGGTTATGTCATTCCCGACTTCTTCATCATCAATAACAACGGGAAACTTGAGCTCACGCTCAACAGCAAGAATGCCCCCGACCTGCGCATCAGCGAAGGATACAGGGATATGCTGAAGGATTATGACCGCAGCGACAAGAAGGACCGCCGGCAGAAGGAAGCGATCCTCTTCATCAAGCAGAAGATTGATGCGGCAAAATGGTTCATCGACGCCATCCAGCAGCGGCAGCACACGCTCCTTTCCACCATGGAAGCGATCATGAACTACCAGCAACTGTTTTTCCTGAGTGGCGACGAGACCGAATTGCGCCCCATGATTCTCAAAGATATTGCTGAACTGACCCACCTCGACATCAGCACCGTGAGCCGGGTGGCCAACAGCAAATTCGTGCAGACGGAATTCGGAACCTACCGGCTGAAATTCTTTTTTAGCGAAAGCCTGCAAACCGAAAGTGGAGAAGAAGTGAGCACCCGCGAGGTCAAGAAAATACTCAGCGACCTGATTGCGGCGGAAGACAAGAAGCATCCGCTGAGCGACGAGCGGCTTACCGAATTGCTTCAGGAAAGAGGTTATAACATCGCCCGACGCACAGTAGCCAAATACCGCGAGCAGCTGAACCTTCCCGTGGCAAGAATGCGGAAGGAACTCTGAGCTCACCAGCCCCGACATTATGCAAAAAGAAGCGCCACTTGTTCCGCACCTTACCGGATCGGCATCGCCTGCAGCACCTCTTTTACTGAGGGTGATGGCGCAATTTTTTTCTTATCTGTTCCATCCCCTTTTCGTTCCGCTCTACATTACCTGGTTTCTGCTTTATGTTCATCCGCAATATTTTGCGGGATATGATGCCGCCGGAAAAAACTGGCTGATTGCCCGCGTTGCCTATACCATGGTTTTTCTTCCGCTGATGACCGTCTTCCTGCTCCGCCGGCTCGGTTTCATCAGTTCCTTTTTTCTGCACTCAAGCCGCGACCGCATCATCCCCTACATTGCCTGCGGTATTTTTTTCTTCTGGATCTATCTGGTGTTCCGCAACCAGCCCGCCGTTCCCCTCATCCTCACCGCCTTTTGCTTTGGCGTATTTCTGGCCGTTTCCGCCGCATTGATTTGCAATATTTACTTCAAGATCAGCATGCACGCCATCGGTATGGGTGGTGCGCTGGGACTGATGTTCATCCTGCTTTTTCAGGGCAGGGTCTTCTTGGGCCTGCCGCTTGTCGTCACCCTGCTCCTAACCGGTTGCGTATGTACCAGCCGCTTGCTGGTGAGCGACCACCGCCCTTTTGAAATCTATGCCGGAATTTTTCTGGGATTGTCGAGCCAGATTCTTGCCGCTCTCATCTGTTTATAAAAAGAAACAGCCCCGCAAAAAAGCGAGACTGTTCTTTGTCGTGCCAAACGTAATATCGTTCAGGCCGCCGGATCGAGCAACCGGGAGCCGCAGAGGTATTTTTGACTGGGAAAATAAATAAAGAGGCAGGAGCCGTTCTTGATGACATCGATGATTTCGTGGTTAAGCGGCGCGGGTACAGCAGGACAACCGTGGCTTCTGCCCAGAAACCCGTTTTTGCGGATAAATTCTTCACTCACATAGTCAGCCCCGTGCATCACTATGCCCCGGCGGTAGGCATTGCTGTTGAAACCCTGTTCGCATCCTACCAACTTCAGGGAATAGCCGTTCTTTCCGATATAGGTTTCGTCGGTGATATAAAAGCCGGGACTGCTTTCGAGCGAAGATTCGTTGTTGGAAAAAGATTGCGCCAGCAGGTTTCCGGAATTTCTTCCGTGGGCAACCAGTGTTTTATATAAGATTTTTCCGGTTTCCATATTGAGCAGAAAAAGCCGGGGAAGCGTGGAGGGTTTGCTGAAATCGATGATGGTAATGTATTCCGTTTTGAGTAACCTGCCTTTCTCTTTCAGCGCCGCATAACCGGTAACTGCATACTTGAAAACATCCTGACCGATACCTTCCGCCGCAAGGCGCCACTGATCATATTTCCCTGCAATTTCTTCTCGGATGTTTGAGGGCCTGTCCGGGTTGATTTTCGGAATCAGCGGTCCGGTCGGGTTATGTACTTTAGATGCGGGGTTGCGGTAGCTGCTTGCGCTTATAGCCACGACTGACAAAACAAGGATAGACAGGAAGGGAATCTTACTGAGGTTTCTCATTTCAAAGGATTTACGGAAGTTTCCGGGTTCTGGACCTTTCTCTTAAAGCGTTCTGACAAAGATATTATTGTATGTCCGTGTGTTTTTTTTTGAGAAGACGATTTGGCAAGAAATTAAGTTTTGACGGGCTTTTCCGTGAAGGATGTGTTAACCTTTATAAAAGGAGGGGGTATTTCGGATATGAATTTTATAGGCCGATTTTTTTGATAAATCGGGTGCTTTTTTCCTAAGGTTGTGCGAAGATGCAAAGAATGTTGCTCCCTATTTCATCCACTATGCAACTATCCTGGCAATCCTCAAATCCTGTTATACCGATTGGATATCTGTAATGGACCAATTTCATTGGCCCAAACAGCTATCACATCGGCATTATACGGGGAATTTTTTGGGCTAAAAGTAAAGTCACTTTCGTATTAATTCTGATTCAGACCAAAAAGTTGTTCGTGAGGGTACGAACCAGTGCGAAGGAAAAAGGGTTAAATGTTTGATGGGTTTGAGCGGCGCACAAAAACATTTTGAAATAGTTGAATTCATAACTTCCTGAATTCCATTTTTAGTATTTCTTCCACACGCCTTTACAACCGGTATTTTGGCAATATTTTCCAATTCGATGCCGTTATCTTTGCCACCCCTGACCGATAAAAGTTGATTTGAAGATGATTGCGTTATTTAAATCCGTACCCGGTAAATACGTGGTACCTGCTTTTTTCGCTTTTCTGCTTGCTGTCCCGTTTTCCGGAATACATGCGCAGATTTCCCCTCAGCCGAACCGGCAACTTGCATCAAGTTCCGTACGCCCTATGCTCCTCATTACCCGTGAGCCCAATGTGCTGTTTCCGGAACTGCTCGGTAACTGTGGCGAAGCCATACCCTATATGGAGGATTTTGTGCAGCGTCGCCGCGATTATCTGATCCGCATGTACACCAGGGGTAAAAAGTGGCTGCCCAAAGCGGCTTCGGTGCTTTCAAAATACAAACTGCCATCCGAACTGAGAGTGCTGCTCACCCTTGAGTCGGCTTACCAGGGTGGCGTCGTTTCCCGTGCCGGAGCAGTGGGTTTCTGGCAAATCATGGATGAAGTTGCCCGGGAATACGGCATGAAGTATGTTCCGCATTTTTCGGAAGAGGAGCGGAAAAAACTGATGAAGGAAAACCCGCGGGCTGCCGACAGCCTGTTCAAGGCCCTCATCCAGCAAAAAGATGACCGCAAAAACTTTTTGAAGGCCACCACCGTGGCCGCCCGTTACCTGCGCGACCGCCGGGTGAACCTGAACGACAACTGGCTGCTGGTAGTGGCCAGTTATAACTGCGGCGTGGGCAATGTGTGGAAGGCCCTGCAAAAAAGCGGAAAACCCAACGGCAGTTTCTGGGACATCCGTGCCTACCTGCCCGAAGAAACCCAGGCCTATGTGATGAATTTCATCACCCTCAATGTGGTATTCAGCAACTTCGAAAAATTCCTAAGCAACCAGCTCCGCCTCCGATCCGAGGAAATCTGGGTGCCCGACAACTTCGAACAGCATTTTTCCGATGAACAGGAATCTTCCGGGGGCGGGAGCCTGCGCTGATAACTTTCCTTCTTTCGGAATCGGGACCCGTTACTTAGGCCTACATTTGCATGGATGGCCCGATTCAACTGGAACGACAGCATCAACCTGCTCAGCAAGCTCACTTTCCGGCGGCTGTTCAACGGTCTGCAGGTGTTGACCGGCTTCTATGCCTCGCGTTTGCTGAAACGCCCCGTGCAGTGGGGTTACCCTGTTTCCATCTCTTTTGAGCCCACGACCAGTTGCAACCTGCGCTGCCCCGAATGCCCCAGTGGATTGCGCGCATTCACAAGGCCCACGGGCATGCTGGAAAAAGATTTCTTCACCCGCACCATCGACGAGATCCACCGCGAACTGCTCTACCTGATATTTTACTTCCAGGGAGAACCCTACCTCAATCCCGCATTTCTGGAGATGGTGAAGTACGCATCGGACAAGGGTATTTATACCGCCACCTCCACCAACGCGCACTATCTCACCGACGAAAATGCACGCAAAACCGTCGAGAGCGGGCTCGACCGCCTGATCATCTCCATCGACGGCACCACGCAGGAAGTGTACCAGCAGTACCGGGTGGGCGGCAAGCTCGATAAAGTCCTTGCCGGTGCCGCCAACATCGTAAAATGGAAGAAGCAACTGAACAGCCGCAAGCCCTTTGTGTTTTTCCAGTTTCTGGTGGTGCGGCCCAATGAGCATCAACTGGACGATGTGCGAAAACTTGCAGCTGATATAGGGGTTGACGATGTGCGTTTCAAAACAGCGCAGGTGTACGACTATGCCACCGATCCCAACCAGCTGATTCCCTCCAATGAACGTTACAGCCGCTATCATAAAAAAGCCGACGGTACCTACGCCGCCAACAACAAACTGGTGAACCGTTGCTGGAAAATGCAACATGCCAACGTGATCACCTGGGACGGCCTGGTGGTACCCTGCTGTTTCGATAAGGATGCCACCCACAGGCTGGGAGATCTGAAAAACGAATCATTCAAATCGGTCTGGAAGAATGAAGAATACCGACGTTTCCGCAACTCGTTGATGAACGGTCGCAAGAATATCGACATCTGCGCCAACTGCAGCGAAGGCATCAGTGTGTGGCGCTGATACCGACAAATTCCTTTATTGCGTTTTCCCCTCATTTATGCATTCCTTGTTATCTTTAACTCCACATGGTATCCGAGTTCAACAACCGGCTGCGGCAAATCATTTTGCTTAGCCTTATCATCCTGCTTGCCCTCCTGCTGGCCAGCAGGCTTTCTGTTTTTCTGCCCGGTTTTCTTGGGGCAGTCACTTTATACTTTCTGCAGCGTGACATGTTTAACCGCCTCGTAATCATAAAAAAATGGCACGGGGGCCTCACTGCGGTTGTATTTATCCTCTTCAGTATTTTGCTGATTGCCCTGCCGGTTCTGTTTTCGGTACGTCTGGTGGGTGCGAAGCTTGCGCTGTTTCTAAGCCATGCCGGTGAAATCAGCGCAAAAGCGAGGTTGGTAGGAGCCCGTATTGAAGAGTGGACCGGCTTCAGCGTTTTTTCGGAAAGCAATATCCGCGAGTTCCAGTCCAAGGTAACTTCCATCGTGCCAGACCTGCTCAACAGTTCGCTCGGCATACTGAGCAACTTCGCCATCATGTTTTTTCTGCTCTACTTCCTGCTGCGCAACGGAAGATCCGCCGAGCGTTTTCTTTCCCGCATCATACCGCTCCAGCAGCAAAACATAGAGCTGCTCGGCACTGAAACGCGCAATATGATCAAGGCCAATGCCATCGGCATACCCGTTCTTGCGGTATTGCAGGGGTTGATTGCCACCTTAGGTTACGCCATTTTCGGGGTGGAGGATTATGGATTGTGGGGCTTCATGACCGGCATCTGCTCGCTCATTCCGATAGTGGGCACGTTGATAATATGGGGGCCGCTGGTTGCTTATTTTTTTGCAGTGGGCAACAACTACTCGGGTATTGGCCTGCTGCTTTATGCACTGATTCTCATCACCAATATCGACTATGTAGCCCGGCTTACCATTCTGCGGAAAATCATGGACATCCACCCGCTCATCACGATTTTCGGAGTCATCGTGGGGCTGGGGCTGTTCGGATTCTGGGGCGTGATTTTCGGACCGCTGCTGATCAGTTATTTCGTCATTCTGGTGAAGATCTACCTGAATGAATTCGGCAAGGAAGCACAACAACAATATAACTGAGGATATGGGACTGGAAAAAGAGATCGGACAGCAAAAACCTTTCCGGAACAACCGCCTAAAGTCCATGGCCAATATCATTTATACCTGTAGCTGGACCACGGAACGCCTCAAGGAGATATTCAAGCGGCACAATCTCACGATGCAGCAATATAACATCCTGCGCATCCTCCGCGGCAGCAAGGTGCCTATGTCGACGAATACAATCCGAGAGCGGATGCTTGATAAAATGAGCGATACCAGCCGAGTGGTGGAACGGATGGTGCGTAAATCGCTGGTGCGTAAAAAATTTTCGCTAAAAGATCGGAGGCTCGTCGATATTACGATTACCGGGCAAGGGCCTGCGCTGCTTCGAAAAATTGACCAATATGATGAAGAGATCACCGGGCTCTTTGCCGGCATCACGGAAAATGAAGCGATTACTCTGAACCGGCTGCTCGACAAAATCAGAAAAAAATAATGCTCCCATCTCACCATGCCTAAGCCCCATACCCTTGTCGTTTTCTCTATTCATCTGCCGCTTCGGCAGGCTGTCCTGGCGTTCGTTTCTTTTCATCTGATTCTCTTTTTCATTCCGGCTCAGGCACAACGTTCGAAAGAGTTTCGGGGTGTGTGGATTGCCACGGTCGACAACATCGACTGGCCCGCAAAGGGAAATCTGCTTCCCGATTCGCAGCGTGCCGCATTCGTCCGGTTGCTGGATTTTCACCGGGCCAACGGCATCAATACCGTTATTGTACAGATAAGGCCCTGTGCCGATGCTTTTTACCCCAGCCCTATGGAGCCCTGGAGCGAATGGCTTACAGGTGTTCAGGGCATGTCGCCTTCTCCCTACTACGACCCGCTCGAATTCATGGTAACGGAAGCGCATAGACGCGGAATGGCGTTCCATGCATGGCTGAATCCTTACCGCGCCGAATTCAATCCGGCCTCGGCCGCCACTTCGCCCACACACATCACGCGCCTGCACCCCGACTGGTTCATCGCTTATGCCAACAAGCGCTATTTCGATCCGGGCAATCCCGCCGCCCGTAAATATGTGACCGCTGTGGTGGAAGACATTGTAACCCGCTATGCCGTGGACGCCATCCATTTTGACGACTATTTCTATCCCTACAAAGTTGACAACCTGCCTTTTCCCGATACTGCTTCTTTCCGGAAGTTTGCAAAAGGGCTTCCGCTTGCTGACTGGCGAAGAAGCAATACCGATTCCATTATTCTGGATGTAAGCCGTGCCATCCGTTTGTCTGGCAAGGCGGTTCGCTTTGGCGTAAGCCCCTTCGGTATCTGGCGCAACCGCTCGGCAGACCCCGGCGAGGGCAGCAATACAAACGGTGGTCTTTCCAACTACGACGATCTGTTTGCCGATATTCTGAAATGGCTGCGCCAGGGCTGGATCGATTACGTATGTCCGCAGCTTTACTGGGAGTTCGAGCACCGCCAGGCCCCCTTTGGCGAACTGCTCGACTGGTGGAGCCGCCATACTTACGGGCGCGACTGTTACATCGGGCTGGGCATTTATAAATCGGGCAGCAATCCCGCCTGGAGCTCAAGGCAGCAGTTGCCACGGCAAATCCGCGCCATCCGCAATACACCCCATATCGGCGGTATGGCTTTTTACAGCAGCAAGTTTCTGGAGAAAAATGTCAACGGCTGGGCCGATTCACTGCGGGTCAATTATTTCAGTGAGCCTGCTCTTCCGCCCGATTTTCGGTAGGGAGCTTTCTTTATTCTTCCTGCCGTCCTAACATAGCCGGCGTATTGCGCCATTGTGTATTCAACTCGTCCCATTCTTTCTTTTCTTCGGGACTTAAAGGCTGGTGCAAGAGCTTTCCCAGATCGGGCTGGCCCGCATCCACCCAGGCCGTGTACCAGAAGGAAGCAATGGTGTGGATGGACTGGCGCATCCGGCGCTCGACCATGCCGTTCAGCCGCTCGTTAAAAGCTCGGGTGAAATCGGCTGAATATTGCCGCACCAGCAATCCGTTGCGGTTTTCAAAGGCAAACTTCCGGTCGGCTGGAAAAAGGGCCGTGAGCTCTTTTTCCAGAAGCAATACCGAGTCGGCAGCCTGTGCACTCTCCAGCACCCGGTTCCAGATATATGCCTGCGTGTCGGTTATGTATGCCGCTTTCCCGATGAAAAAATCGAATTCGTTTTCAGCCAGCAGTTCGGGCACGCGGCTTTCCCAGAAACCGTGGATGCCTTTCTGGTTGGTGAATTGTCCGTTATGGTTGCTGTTGGCATGCAGGGGCACATGCGCGTCGGCTATATAGTGGCCGAGCTCCGCAGCGGTTTTCAGGATACGGGTAAGGTCACCGCGGCGAAATGCATCCGTCAGCCGGTAACGCATGGCTTGAACGTGCCAGGGAACAATCCCGTGTTGCATCAGCGAGTCTTCACCGAATTTTTCCACTGCCGCTTTCCATGAACGCGGCAGTGCAGCATAGGGATAGGCTCCGTAACGGTCAATGTCAATATAATGCCTCGGGCCCTCTTCGAGAACGGCATACCTTCTTTTATCGGGATCGACCGCATGCTCGCTGAGAAATCCGATGTTGGGCTTGAAGAGCAGCAGCATTTCGGGTGGCAGCAGGAATACGGCAAGCTCGTTGATCCGCTGGTGCGCATAGAATCCCCAGCAATAACTTTTCATTGACGTACCGCAGAGCAGCAGTAGCAGGAATATCCTTTGAACAGCCCGGTGCATCTTTTTTGTTTTAAGGAATATTTGTTGGACAGAACGGCAAAAGATGCGCAGCATCAATCTTCGATGCTGGTAACGCCGCCGCTCACCGCGAACTTCATTGTTTCCGAAGGACTGATGTTGGTGATGGGTTTCACCCGGTGACGGGGAATGATATACACATTGCCGGCAACGGAATAAGCCATGGGAATATACACCGCCACATAGTCGGTGAATCCGAAATCGCGCATGTCTTCCTGTGTCACAAAGCCTACGCGCCACACATCATTGTCGTCGATATTGGCCAGCACACTTTTGGTGAACTTCTTTTTTTCGCCCGCAAAGGCTTCAAAAAAATCCTTGAGGGTGGAATAGATGAAATTGATGCCCGGTGTTTTTTGCAGCAGCTTGTCGAAAGCTTCTTCGACCTTGCTGAAGAGGAAGGTGGATGACATATAGCCCACCAGCAGTACCAGCAGGATCACCAGCAGAAAACCCAGGCCGGCAAAGCGCCGGATATTCCCCTTGCCGTCTTCCATGATGGAGGGAAAAAGGGAGTGCATCAGGTTGGGCAGGATGCCGTCGATGAAATTGAATGCCGCGGTGATAGCCCAGATGGTGATGGCGATGGGGGCAATGACCAGCAATCCCTGTAAAAAATACTGGATGATGCGGCGGTAAAGGACATCCTTTTTCATGGTTGCGTGTTTTGGGTCGATTTTCCCGGATACCGGATTCTTCCGGATACAAATTTATTACAGTACTGTATTCGGCAACCGGGTGAAAATACCTTGCCCAATGTACATTTTAACGGCCATTTCCGTGGGAAAACAACAGGATAACCGAAAGGGCCATCCTTTCTTTGGTGCACAACAGGGTCAGGTACCGAGGAAACTTTTTTTACTTAAAATGTTTCCATAGTTTTGCGCCGGATATGAAAACACAACCGCCCGCCGACCGGATTCGCGAATACGCCCACGACCTGATGATGCAATACGGGGTGCGCAGCGTGAGCATGGACGATATTGCACGCGGGGCCGGCATCAGCAAGAAGACGATTTACCAGCATTACGCCGACAAGCATGATCTGGTGCAGGCGGTAATCCGCGACAGGATCGCCTACAACCAGCAGTGCTGTACGCAGGACCTGTCCGGTGCGCGCGATGCCGTTCACGAAGTGTTGCTGTGTATAACCCGGATGCAGGACATGTTCGCCCAGATGCACCCCTCACTCATCTACGACCTGCAGAAGTTTCACCCTGCGGCCTATGCCCTCATCCAGGACCACAGGTACCGGTTCTGGGGAAAAGTGTTTACCGAAAATATTGAACGGGGAATCCGGGAAGAGCTCTACCGGCCCGAGGTACAGGTGGAAGTGATGGTCAAAGCCCGGCTGGAAAACATGATGCTCGCCTTCAACCCGCAGCTTTACCCCAACAACCGGTTCCGGCCGGTGGATGTGCAGACCCAGCTCACCGAGCATTTCCTTTTCGGCATGGCTTCCCTCAAAGGACACAAGCTCATTCTCAAATACCAACAGGAACGCAACAAAAAAACGCATCCATGAACCGCATTCACCCGACAGCACAATGGTGCATCCGGCTTTTCCTGCTCGCCTTGTTTCTTTCCGAAGCAGGCAATGCAACCGCCCAGCAGGTAAACCAATTCTCGTTGCAGCAAACACTCGATTACGGACTGAAGAACGCCGTACAAGTGAAGAATGCCCTGATTGACATCAAGCTGCAGCGGCAAACCAACCGGGAAATTACCGCCAACGCCTATCCGCAGATCAACGGCAATGTCGGCGTCACGCATTTTTTCAATATTCCCGTCACTTCACTCCCCGACTTCATCAGCCCGAGCACCTACAAAGTATTGGTCGACAACCGGGTGAAAGACGGCGACGGCAACACCATTACCTATCCTCCGGGCGGGTTCCCCAACATTGCCGCACAGTTCGGCGTTCCCTGGACCGCTTCCGCAGGAGTCGATTTTTCGCAGATCATTTTCGACGGTCAGGTTTTTGTGGGGCTGCAGGCCCGGGATGCCGCCCTGCGCTTTGCCGAAGCGAATGCCGCCGTAACTACCGATCAGATCAAGGCCAACATCCAGAAAGTGTATTTCCAGCTGGTGGTGGGCGAAAAACAGGTAGGCACGTTGCAGGCGAACATCGACCTGCTGGAGAAACTGAGCCGCGATACACGCATTCTGCTCGACAACGGGTTTGTGGAAAAACTCGACCTCGAAAGGGTGACGGTGCAACTGAATAACATCAAGACCGAAAAGGAAAAAGTGAACGCCCAGCTTGAACTGGGTTATTCAGGACTTAAATTCCTGATTAACATGCCGCAACAGGAAAAACTCCTGCTCTCCGATACGCTCAGCGAAGCCTATATCAAATCGGGGATACTCGATGAAAGCTATGATTATAAGAACCGCAAAGAAGTGCAGGTGCTCACCCTGGCCCAGAAACTGAACGGTTATAACCTGCGGCGCTATCAGTTGAGCCGCCTGCCCTCCCTGGTCGCATTCAGTTCCTATTCCAAAAACGCGCAGCGCACAAAATTCGATTTTTTGGGGCAGGGCAGCTGGTTCACGACCTTTCTGGCCGGTGTCAAATTGAACATACCGGTGTTTGACGGGTTCGCGCGCAAGGCCCGCATAGAAACAGCAAGGCTGAACCTTGAAAAAACCACCAATACCCTCGCGCTTACGCAACAGCTGGTGGACTATGATGTGGCCAAGGCCCGCACGAAGATGAAGGCGGCGATCCTGACCATGGACAACCAGCGGCAGAACATACAACTGGCCGAAAAGGTGTACAATACCACCAAAAAGAAATACGAACAGGGCCTGGGCAGCAATACCGATATTTTCAATGCCCAGACCGAACTCAAGATCGCGCAGAACAACTTCTATACCGCATTGTATGAGGCCATCAGCGCAAAAGTGGATTACCTGTATGCGATCGGCAACCTGTAAACAAAAAGCAATTCAACCCGAACAATACCATCAACCATGAACAATATGAAAAAGGCTCTTTCCCTCGGCATGATGGCCCTTCTTTTTCTCTCCGCCTGCCGTCAGTCGAAAAAAGAGGGCGATGCGTCGTTGAACGACAAGCGCAGTACCCTGGAAAAACTCAAATCCGAGCAGGCAAAGAACGAGCAAAACATCGCGCAACTCGAGCGCGAACTCAGCAAGCTCGACACATCGGCTTCCGGAAAGAAAGCCACCCTGGTGAGCATAGCACCGGTAACGCGAGCCGATTTTGAACATTATATCGACCTGCAGGGCCATGTGGATGCGGAAAACACCAGCTATATCGCCCCGCGAAGTGCCGGCATGATGGCAGGCGGTGTGGTGAAAGCCGTTTATATCCGCAAGGGCGATGTGGTGCGCAAGGGACAGCCGGTGCTCAAACTTGACGACGCCATCCTGCAACAGCAGCACGCCGCGGCTACCGAGCAACTGGGCACGTTGAAAACACAGCTTGAATTCGCGCGCAACCTCTACGCCCGCCAAAAGAATGTATGGGAGCAGGGAATCGGCACGGAAGTGCAGCTGCTGAGCGCCAAAAACAACGTGAACACACTCGAAAACCAACTGAAAGCTGCAGAGGAAAACATCAAGATCATCCATGAACAGCTCCGCACCACCACGGTACTGAGTGATGTGAGCGGAGTGGCCGATGAAGTGAATATCCGTGTGGGCGAAACCTTCGTAGGAGCCACCGCCATGGGTCCGCAGATAAAAATCGTGAACACATCCAGCCTGAAAGCGGTGACCAGTGTGCCGGAAAATTACGGAGCACGTGTCCGCAGCGGCACACCGGTAAACGTATATGTGCCCGACTTGGACCGCACGATCAGCACTTCACTTTCACGCATCAGCCAGTCTATAGACCCAACCCAGCGCAGCTTCACCGCCGAAGCCAAGCTGCCCTCCGACAATCAGATCAAACCCAACCAGCTGGTGGTGGTGAAAATCATGGACTATTCGGCCAAGCAGGCGGTGGTCATTCCCGTAAATCTGATGCAAACCGATGAGAACGGCCGGTATGTGTTTACCGCATCGCCCTCGAGCAACGGCCGTTATTTCGCCCGGAAAAAACAGGTGATTCCCGGTGAGATTTATGGCGACAAACTCGAAATCAGATCGGGGCTGCAACCGGGCGAGCAAATCATTACGGTGGGCTACCAGAATGTCTATGAAGGCCAACCCATCGAAATAAAATAAGCGGCAACCTGCCTTCCTCACGGCCCGCCGGTTGAAGCGCATCAAAATACCACCATATGCATTTACAGGAAAAGCTCCGGGAAAAATTCAAGGAATTCGGCCCTACCAGCTGGTCGATCGACAACCGGACCGCCATATACATCATTGCGCTGCTGATTTCCCTTTACGGGCTGAACAAGTTCAATACCCTTCCCAAGGAGCAGTTCCCCGATATCGTGGTACCCACCATCAGTGTGGCCACCATCTATGTGGGCAATTCCCCCAAAGACATCGAAAACCTGGTTACCCGTCCGATTGAAAAACAACTGAAGGGCATCAGCGGGGCCAAGGTCAAAAAAATACAAAGCACTTCGCAGACCGATTACAGCCTGATTGTGGTGGAATTCGATACCGATGTGAAGACGGTGCTGGCCAAACAAAAGGTGAAGGACGCCATCGACAAAGCCAAGGCCGATTTGCCCACGGACCTCACAAAAGAACCCGACGTGCAGGAATTCGCATTCAGTGAAATGCCCATCATGTTTGTGAATGTCAGCGGCGATTACGACGGTGTGCGCCTTAAGTATTATGCCGACAAGCTTCAGGATCGTTTTGAAGAACTGAGCGAGATTACCCGTGCTGAAATCGTGGGCGCCCCCGAGCGGGAAATACAGATCAACGCCGACCCATACAAGCTACAAGCTGCACGGATCAGTTTCATGGATATCGAGAACGCGATCCGCCGCGAAAACAACGATATCACCGGCGGCCAAATCGAAACAGGCGACATGAAACGGACCCTGCGAATCCGCGGACAGTTTTCATCGGCACTTGACATCAACAATATAGTGGTGCGTAGCAGTACCCGCGGCGGAGCGGTTTATCTGCGCGACATTGCACAGATCATCGATACCGTAAAAGAGCGGGAAAGCTATGCCCGGCTCGACGGCAAGAATGTGGTCACCCTCAACATCGTGAAGCGCAGCGGCGAAAACCTCATCAACGCAGCGGGAAAGATCAAAGACATTGTTACCGATATGCAGCAGAGCGGGACCCTGCCTGCCAACCTCAAGGTGGTCATCACCGGCGACCAGAGCAAGCAGACCGCCACTTCTTTCGATGAACTGGTCAATACCATCATCATCGGCTTCATCCTGGTGCTGCTGATTCTCATGTTCTTCATGGGCGTTTCGAACGCCTTCTTTGTCGCACTCAGCGTTCCGCTCAGCGTCTTTGTAGCATTCCTGTTTCTTCCCGTGGCCGATGCCATTGTGGGCACTGGGGTTACCCTCAACTTCATTGTGCTTTTTGCACTTTTGTTCGGACTGGGCATCATCGTAGACGACGCTATCGTGGTAATTGAAAACACGCACCGTATTTACCAGAACGGGAAAGTACCCATCATCCGGAGCGCCAAGGAGGCTGCGGGTGAAGTGTTCATTCCTGTACTGGCTGGAACGGCCACCACCCTGGCGCCATTTTTCCCATTGCTGTTCTGGAAAGGCATCATCGGAAAATTCATGATTTACCTGCCGACCATGCTGATCCTTACCCTGGCGGCTTCTCTTATCGTGGCATTCATTTTCAATCCGGTTTTCGCAGTAAGCTTCATGAAGCCCGAGGGCAAGGAATATCTGCCTCCCAAAAAAGCCGTATTCCGGAACAAATGGTTCATCCTCTCGCTGGTTCTGGGAATCTTGTTGCGCTTTGCCGGATTCACCGGAACGGCCAATTTCCTGTTGCTGATGGCCGCGCTCATGGTGCTCAACGCCTACGTGCTCAACGATGTGATTCACGCATTCCAGCACCGCTTGCTGCCGCGGCTGATGGACAGTTACGAGAAAATGCTGCGCTGGGTACTGAAGGGCTGGCGCCCTGTTTGGATGCTGGTCTCTTTGTTTCTGCTGTTTCCGATTTCCATATTCCTGTTGATTGCCCGGGGCAACCCGGCCACTTTTTTCCCCAGCGGCGATCCGAAGTTCATTTATGTATATCTCAAGATGCCCGAGGGTACGGCCGTTCGCCATACGGACAGCATCACCCGGCTGCTGGAACAACGAGTGTACCGGGTATTGGGCGACCAGCAGCCCGGGGCTCCGGGAAGCTTGGTAGAAAGTGTGATTGCCAATGTGGCCGTAAGCGCCAACAACCCGCGCGACAACAACCGGAGTGTCCAGCCCAATCTGGGGAGGATCCAGGTTTCCTTTGTGGAGTTTGAAAAACGTCACGGAAAGTCCACCAAGCCCTACCTGGAAAAAATCAGGCAGCAGTCGAGCGGTATTCCGGGCGCCAGTATCGAAGTGTCGCAGGAAGACAGCGGCCCCCCCACCGATCCACCGGTGAATATAGAGGTTGTGGGCGACCGTTATGAGGAGATTGCCGCCACGGCAAAAAAGCTTTTGAATTATCTCGACACCAATTCGGTCTACGGCATTGAGAATCTCCGTATGGATGTGGACCTCAACAGCCCCGAAATCAGCATCAACGTCGATCGGCAGCGTGCCATGATGGAGGGCCTTACCACCGGGCAGATCGGTATGGAGGTACGCACCGCCGTTTTCGGAAAGGAAATTGGCAAACTCAAAGACGGGGAAGACGAATACAAGATCCAGCTTCGCTATGAGGACCTGATGCGGAAAAACATCACCGATATCATGAACATGCGCATCACCTTCATGGATATGAACACCATGATCATCAAATCCATACCCCTGGGTTCAGTGGCCACAGTGGACTATACCAGTTCATCGGGAGGTATCCGGCGCAAAAACACCCGGCGCACCATCCAATTGCAGAGCAATGTGCTCGAGCCTTCCATGACGGCAAGGGTGAACCGGGAACTCAAGGCGAAAATCGCCGATTTCCAGTCCAAGACCCAACTGCCTGCCGATGTGGTGATCCGCCAGACCGGCCAGGGGGAGCAGGAAGCGGAAACATCCGCATTTCTGGGCCAGGCTCTGATGATTGCCCTGGGAATGATATTCATGATTCTGGTGCTGCAATTCAATTCCATCAGCAAGCCCTTCATCGTACTCACCGAAATTTTCTTTTCTATCATCGGCGTGTTGCTGGGCTACGCGCTTACCGGCATGACCATCGCCAGCATCATGCTGGGCGTAGGTATTGTGGGCCTCGCGGGCATTGTAATCAAAAACGGGATTCTGCTGATCGAGTTTACCGATGAGTTGCGCGGGCGGGGCATGCGAACCCGTGAGGCGGCCATACAGGCCGGGCGCATCCGGATCATACCGGTGCTGCTGACGGCTGTGGCCACCATGCTGGGGCTTTTTCCGCTGGCGATAGGCTTCAACATCAATTTCGTATCGATGTTCCAGGAGCTGGACCCGAAGATCTTCATCGGCGGCGACAGTGTGGTGTTCTGGGGGCCACTCAGCTGGACCCTCATCTTCGGCCTCATCTTCGCATTCTTCCTGACCCTGATGATGGTGCCCAGCATGTACCTGATTGCCGAAAGGCTTCGCAGGCCCATGGAATCGTTCTACGGCACCCGCTTCATCGGATTGCTCGGTTTCACCGGTCCGCTCTTCTTCCTGTTTGTCGGCATCATGTACGGAGTGCGCCGTTTGCAGGGAAAAAAAGTATGGAACGGAACATTGAAGGCAGGCAGCAAATAAGTATCCTGATAAGGCTGGAAGTTCAGGATGGCATTATACCGGAAGAGGCGGTACTTCTATGGCCAGAAGGGTGCAATGTTCCCGTGCGGTAACCGTAAAGTTATCGGTGCCGCTGATGCCGGCCGCATCCCTCCGATTCAGTTCGGTAGTACCGGTTAGGGCGGCGCCCTCCACCACCAACAGAAAAACCTGATTGCCCGCGAACCCGTTCGCATATTCCAATGACTTTCCTGCATCCAGTTCGGCCATGGAAAAACGCGCGTCCTGATTGATCCAGAGGGCATCATCCTCTTTCAGGGGCGATACCATTGTCTGCCAGCGGTTGATACGGCCCTCTTTGTCGAAGTTGCGCTGGTCGTAGCGGGGTTCTATATTGCGGAGTTTGGGAAAAACCCAGATTTGGAAAAGCGTGACCGGGTCGGTGGCGGATGCATTGGACTCGGAATGGCGGATGCCGCTGCCGGCACTCATGATCTGCACATCGCCCGAGCGAATGACACCGCGCCCTCCGGTACTGTCGGCATGCGCGATGGCCCCCGATAGGGGGATGGTGACAATTTCCATATTGTCGTGCGGATGTTCGGGAAACATGCCGCCTCCATCAATGAAGTCGTCGTTCAATACCCGCAACAGGCCGAAATGAACCCGGCGGGGATTGTGATACTGGCTGAAGCTGAAATAGTAATTGGGTTTGAGCCAACCGTAATCGGCCGTTCCCCTTTCCGCAGCCTTGTACAATTCAATATTCATGTGGTGTATTTGGATTCAGAGATACCGCATCCCTATGGGGAGGGTGTATCGCATTCCATCAAAGAAGATGCAACAGACACTAGTTCAGCGCCACGGTGCTTTCGTAAGCACCGGTGTCCACATACTCGGCAGGCGCGTCATCGTTGTATTCCACAATGAAATTGTTGCGGCCCTCGCCGGTGATGATGCTCATGAACCGGTCTTTGATCAGCTCCAGCATGCAAAGGAAAACAAAGATGGCGTGGATACGGTTTTCACAGATGTCGAACAGTCGTTCGAAAGAAACGGTCTTCTCGGTTTTGAGTGTATGCAGCAGGTATTCGCGGCTCTGCTCCATGGTGTAATTGTAGCGCACAACCGTATGCACCGGTTTGTTGTTGCGCTGCTGCAGTTTCAGCAATACTTTTTCAAACGCCTTCATGAGCTTGAAGACGGTGACGGTATGGATTTCGGTGCCTTCGCCGGCCTCTTCTCCGATGCGGGAAAGTTCCGACAATACGTTGCCGCGCTTGAACATCATCTGCCGCTCCTGTTCCATGCGGGCCAGCTGTTGTGAAGCCTCTTTGAATTTCTTGTACTCCAGTATCTTGTCGATCAGTTCCTGCCGCGGGTCGATTTCGTTGCCATGC
>JBIIDU010000091.1:0-8800 GCA_044238165.1 Ferruginibacter sp.
ATAAGATTGTGACGCTGACGGACAAGCTCATTGTAGGCATCAAGAATGTGTCGTTCAACGAGTATTTTTTCCAGGGGCACTTTCCGGGAAACCCCGTCATGCCCGGAGTACTGCAGATCGAAGCCCTGGCCCAGACGGGCGGAATACTCTGCATCAACGCCATGCCCGAGGGACAATATGACACCTACTTCCTGAAAATCGACAACTGTAAATTCAAACAAAAAGTGGTGCCCGGCGACACCATGCTCCTCAAGATGGAACTGATTGAGCCCATACGTCGCGGAATTTGCGTGATGCGGGGCAGCGTATTTGTGGGCAACAAGCTCTGTACGGAAGCCGACCTCACCGCGCAATTGGTAAAAAGAAACTGATGCAGGCCCCTTGCTTCAAACCCCGTGATCAAACAAGGCCTGCTCCGCAAGAACCCTTATCCAGCTAACATGATTCACCCGCACACCTACATCCACCCCAACGCCAAACTCGCTACCAATGTGAAAGTGGACCCCTTCAGTGTCATCCACCAGAATGTGGAAATCGGAGAAGGCACCTGGATTGGCAGCAATGTGACAGTGATGGAGGGAGCCCGTATCGGAAAAAACTGCCGCATCTTTCCCGGTGCGGTGATTGCCGCCATACCGCAGGACCTCAAATACGAGGGAGAAAATACGACCGTACAGATCGGTGACAACACTACCATAAGGGAGTTCGTCACCATCAACCGGGGCAGCAAAGACAAGTGGACCACCCGGGTGGGCGGCAACTGCCTTATCATGGCTTACAGCCATATCGCGCACGACTGTATCGTAGGCAACCACTGCATTATGAGCAACAATACGCAGATGGCCGGCCACGTGGTGCTTGGCGACTACTCCATCCTTGGCGGCATGTGCGCCATACATCAGTTCGTGCAGATCGGCCAGCACTCCTTTGTGAGTGGCGGTTCCCTGGTCAGCAAGGATGTGCCGCCCTATATCAAAGCCGGCCGTACACCGCTGAGTTATGCGGGCGTCAATTCCATCGGACTCAAACGCCGGGGTTTTTCGCTGGACAGGATCAATAAGATACTTGACATCTACCGCATCATCTACAACAAATCGCTCAACACATCCCAGGCGCTGAATTATATCGAAGAGGAACTGCCCGCCACCGATGAACGCGACGAGATTGTCACCTTCATCCGCGAAAGCGGACGGGGTATCATCAAACGCTTCACCAAAGGCAGCATGGACGACGAATAAACGCATGTCTTCCGCGCCTTTGCCTAACAAACCCGAATTCCGGATATGGAAATAGTCCTGCACGATGCCGGCAAACGCTTCAACCGCGAATGGATATTCCGGCACATCTCGCTGGAATTTTCGGATAACCGGATGTACGTAATCACAGGGCCCAACGGCTCGGGAAAATCGACCCTGCTTCAGACCCTTGCCGGTTATGTCCAGCTCAACGAAGGCGAAATCCGATACCGAAAAGAAGCCGAACAGATTGCATCTGAAAGTATGTACCGCCATCTCGCTGTCGCAGCGCCCTATCTTTCGCTGGTGGAAGAAATGACCGCCAGCGAACTGCTCCATTTTCATAAGCGGCTCAAACCGCTTACCCTTGCCGATCCGGAAATCCTGGCGGAGGCCCGTCTGGAAAAAGAAGCCAACAAACAGATCAGGTACTTCAGCAGCGGCATGAAACAGCGGCTCAAACTCGCTCTTGCTTTTTTCAGCAATACCGCGCTGCTGCTGCTCGACGAACCCCTCACCAACCTGGATGCCGACGGCGCATCACTCTATCATCAATGGATAGAACGCCATTGCCGCAACAGGCTTGTGATTGTGGCAAGCAACAATCCCGAAGAATACAGGCAATGTACCCACGAAATTCCGATGAAAACGGGAAAGTTGACAGCGCTCTGAAAGGCTCAGCGTTGGCTGGCCATCAGCAAATTAAGGTCGGTGAATTTGAGATCGAAGCGCTGGCTCAGATAGAAATTGGTAAGGCTTCCCTTGAACAGATAAATACCGGCCCTGATGTTGGGCTTATGCCTTATGATCTGGTCGATTCCGCCCTCTCCCGCCATTTCAAGCAGCAGCGGCATCAGCACATTACTGATGGCCTGTGAAGCCGTGCGGGCGAATCCGCTGGGAATATTGGGCACGCAGTAATGGATCACATCGAACTTGCGGAATACCGGCTGATCGTGTGTGGTTACCTCACTGGTTTCAAAACAACCGCCCCGGTCGACACTTACATCTACAATCACACTGCCCGGGCGCATCTGGCTCACCATCTCCTCGGACACCACAAGTGGTGTTCTTCCGCCCGCACTGTTCAAAGCACCTACAGCCACATCGCAGGTTTTGAGTTGCTTGGAGAGTATCTTGGGTTCAATCACGGAGGTCCAAAGCCTTGCACCGATATTGTTCTGCAGGCGTTTGAGCCGGTAGATGCTGTTGTCGAAAATTTTCACGCTGGCACCCATCGCCAGAGCGGTACGCGCCGCATATTCCCCCACAATTCCCGCACCGATGATGATGACCTTGGTGGGGGGAATTCCGCTGATGCCTCCCACCAGCAGCCCCTTGCCGTTGTTCGCGCTGTTAAGATACTGTCCGGCTATGAGCATCACCGCACTGCCGGCGATTTCGCTCATGCTCCGTACTATGGGGTTGTGTCCGCTGTCATCTTTCAGATTCTCGAAACTGAGCGCGGTGATTCGCTTGTCCATCATACGCCCCAGTATCTCCTTTTTCATCACCGCAAGGTGGATGGGTGAAATGATGCATTGGTTCGGCTTCAAGAGTTCGCATTCGCCCTCGCTTACCGGTGCGCTTTTCACCAGAAGGTCCACCTCAAAAACTTCCTTCTTGTCGAAAGCGATGGTGGCGCCCGCATCGCTGTAATCCTTGTCGGAATAACTGGCACCCTGTCCTGCCTTGGTTTCCACCAGCACCCGATGCCCGTTGGCCACCATCACGCCTACAGCTTCAGGTGTAAGGGCGATCCGGTTTTCGCTGAACGAGGTTTCCTTGGGGATACCGATAAACAGCGAGGATGGACGCGGTCTTACATCCAGTGTCTCTTCAAGTGTTTCGTAAGAAAATGAGGTGGAAATGAACGGTTTGGAAGTAGCCATATTGATAAGTTGTTTCGCCCGGACAAGCCGGGCCGCGCCTCGGGCTTTCTGCCTGCGAAATGACGGGGTCGCTCCAATTTACAGATTAAATACCAGTTTTCGCTCATCCGGGCCCACTGTTTTTATTTGTACGCGCAGGGTTTCAGCGGGCAAGAGCGATTCGGCAATGCCTGGCCATTCCAGAAAACAAAGATTGCCCGACCGGACAGCATCTTCCACACCCGCCATACGGGCATCTTCGACACCGCTCAGGCGGTATAAGTCGATATGGTAGATGATTTCAGCCTGGATGGTGACATATTCGTTGATGATGGGAAAAGTAGGGCTCTGTACTTTGCCCTGAACGCCCAGCTGCATGCAGAGGGCCTTTATGAAGGTGGTTTTGCCCGCCCCCATATCGCCTTCGAAAGCAATAACACGGTGCGCACCCGCCACCGACAGGAACTTTTCAGCAGAAGCCCCTATGGCGTCCAATGTATAATTCCAATCCATCGCGCAAATATATTTTAATGGATGGCATTCCATCATGCCGGCAGTTGGATAATTTTGCATTATGGAAAAGGTAGCCTGGACCGTGAAGGGGATGCACTGCACCAACTGTGCCCTGTCGATTTCACGCTATCTCGAGAAGGAAGGCATGCAGCAGGTGAATGTGGACTTCATCGGCGGAGAGGTTCTGTTCGAAACGTCAGACCCTTCAATGCTTCCGAAGCTTCAAAAGGGAATCGGTGAACTCGGTTATACAGTCAACGGAACAGACGGAGAGGAAGCGGTCGGAAAGGGAAAGACATTCTTCCAAAATCATCTGCAACGTTTCCTGTTCTGCCTGCCCTTCACCGCAATACTGATGTTACATATGCTGCCGGCTAGACAGGGTCTCTTGCACCACCTGCTGGCCAATCCCTGGCTGCAACTGCTGATTTGCCTGCCCGTTTATTGTACCGGAATGTGGTACTTCGGAAGAAGCACGTTCAAAAGTTTGCGGAACGGGGTATCCGATATGAATGTGCTGATCACCCTTGGCGCCTCGGCGGCATTCATCTACAGCCTGGCCGGAACAATCGGAGGGCTGGGCATGGATTATATCTTTTATGAAACCACGGCCACCATCATCACCCTGGTATTTTTGGGCGAGTGGATCGAAAACAGGGCGGTCTCTTCTACCCGGAAAGAATTGAGCAAACTGGCCGGCAGGCAGAAAGTGACCGCCAACATGATCGCTTTCGACGACAAGCATCAGGAAGTCATTTTGCCGGTCGACAACTCGGTGCTCAAAACCGGCGACCTCATCCTCATCAAAAACGGAGAGCAGGTTCCCGCCGACTGCAAAATCCTCTGGGGCGAAGCGCAGGTAGATGAATCGCTGCTTACCGGAGAAAGCATACCCGTTGCCAAAACAAAAAAAGACCTGCTTACCGGAGGAAGCATCCTGGTGGAAGGCACAGTGAAAGCGCAGGTGACCGCTGCAGGCGCTGACACCGTATTGAGCCGGATCCTTCAACTGGTGAAACAGGCCCAGGGGGAAAAGCCGCCGGTACAGCAACTCGCCGACCGGATCAGCGCTGTATTCGTTCCCCTCGTTGTAGCAATAGCACTGGCCACTTTTTTGATCAATCTATTTGTGTTCCATGTCGCACCGGGTGCTTCGCTGATGCGCAGCATAGCGGTATTGGTAATCAGCTGCCCCTGTGCCATGGGACTGGCAACACCGGCCGCCATTGCTGTAGGCCTTGGCCGGGCGGCTAAAAAGGGAATCCTCTACCGCAACGCAAAAAGCCTTGAACTGTTCAGCAAAATCACTACGGTCGTTTTTGATAAAACCGGAACCCTCACCACCGGAAAACTGGTAGTGACGGACTTTCACAGCGACTTGCCCGAGGCCCGGTTCAAACAGATCGTTTACTCGCTCGAACAATATTCAAATCACCCCATTGCACGCTCACTGCTCAGCGACAAGGAGTGGAAAAGCGAACAAACGCTCCGCTGGAAGAAAGTGGAGGAGATCAAAGGTCTCGGAGTTGCTGCCGAAGACGGAGAAGGCAACAACTATTTAATCGGTTCCTACCGGGTGGCCAAAGACCAAACCCCGGAAGCAGGACACACCGCCTACCTGCTGGTCAACAACAAACTGGCAGGCTGGTTCGACATGGATGACAGCCTTCGTGACGAAACCATTCAGGTAATCGACAGCCTTCATCAAAAAAATCTGAAAACCATCCTACTCACAGGAGACAGCCTTTACCGAGCCCAAGCGATTGCCCGACAAACAGGCATCGGAGAGGTTTATGCGGAAAAAAGCCCCGAGGAAAAACTGGCCATTGTGGAGCGGCTCAACCTTGCCTCACCGGTGGCGATGGTGGGCGACGGCATCAACGATGCGCCCGCACTTGCAAAAGCCACAATCGGCATATCGCTGAGCGACGCTGCACAGGTGGCCATGCAATCGGCACAGGTGGTGCTGATGAACAGCGGGATCCGGCAATTGCCCGAAGCACTGGGCATCGGCAAACATACCTACCGCACGATACGCCAGAATCTTTTCTGGGCCTTTCTTTACAATATCATTGCCATACCCATTGCCGCATGTGGCTTTCTGAATCCCGGCATCGCCGCACTTGCCATGGGCTTCAGTGATGTGGTGCTCGCTGCCAATTCCATCCGGCTGCGCTACAGGAAAGTAGCCTAGTTTTGTGCGGTTGAACAATCCCGAATTCATACTGAAAAAATACTGGGGGCATGACCGTTTCCGGCCACTGCAGGCTGATATCATCGATGCGGTGCTTTCCGGAAAAGACACCCTTGCCCTGCTTCCTACCGGAGGAGGCAAATCGGTTTGTTTCCAGGTACCTGCTTTGTGTGCTGAGAAGGGTATTTGTCTCGTGATCAGCCCGTTGATCGCCCTGATGAAAGACCAGGTGGAAAATCTCCGTAAAAAAGGAATCCAGGCGCTCACCCTCATAGCGGGCATGCATCCGGCAGAAATCCGTAAAACACTTCAGAATGCGGCTTACGGCAATTACCGGTTTCTTTATGTTTCGCCCGAACGTTTGCAGACAAGTCTTTTCCAGGAATATCTGGGCACTATACCTATAAGCATGATTGCAGTGGACGAGGCTCACTGCATCTCGCAATGGGGTTACGATTTCCGCCCCCCTTACCTGCAGATAGCCTCCATCCGCAAACAACTGCCCGGTGTACCGGTGATTGCACTCACGGCCTCAGCTACCCAACCGGTTCAGGATGATATCTGCACAAAACTGGGATTTTCGAAACAGCATGCCCGCTTTCAGCAGTCATTCGAAAGGCCCAACCTTTCCTACAGCGTTTTCAACACCACCGACCGCCAGCGAAAACTGCTGGAGATTCTGAAAAAAGTGGAGGGAAGCGCCATCGTCTATTGCCGGAGCAGAAGACAAACCCACGAAATTTCCGAACTGCTCACCCTCCATCAACTGAAAGCTGGCTTTTACCACGCGGGCCTCGACAGTGCAGCCAGAAACCAGATTCAGGAAAAATGGATCCAAAACGAGCTGCGGATCATAGTGGCCACCAACGCCTTCGGAATGGGCATCGACAAGCCCGATGTCCGCACTGTGATACACTATGGTCTGCCCGACTGCCTTGAAAACTATTATCAGGAAGCAGGCAGGGCCGGGCGCGACGGCAACAAGTCGTATGCCGTGCTGCTCTACTCAGGGAAGGAGATGGATCAACTGGCCGGACAACCCGAACTTCGTTTCCCAGGAAAAACCAAGATAAAGCAGGTGTATACGGCACTGATGAACCACCTGCAGGTACCCGCCGGAAGCGGGGAAGAAAACAGTTACAACTTCGATCTGCAGGCCTTTTGTATGGCTTTCAAGATGGATGCGCTGGAAGTCACCTACTGCATTAAGGCGCTGGAGGAAGAGAACCTGATCAGTTATTCGGAATCGGTATTCCGCCCATCACGCCTTTTGCTGACAGCCGGCAGGCAGGAACTGGAAGAAGCTGAAAAAATGCATCCTGCCCTCGACTACCTCGTCAAAGCGCTGTTGCGCACCTATGAAGGGATTATGGATTTTCCGGTGGCCATCAACGAAAAGAAACTGGCCGTGTTTACCGGGCAGCCCCCGGAAAAGATTCTTTCCGATCTCAACAAACTCCACCGGCTGAGCATTGTTGACTTCAGTCCGCAAAAAGAAAGCCCCCAGCTGACGCTGGCCAGAAACAGGATGTACGCCGACAGTTTCAAAGTCGATCTGAGCGGCCAGCAGGAGCGGAAGTCGAAATTCAGGCTTCGGATCAACGCCCTGATGGCCTTTGTGCAGGAAACAACGGTTTGCAGGAGTGTTTACATCGCCAGTTATTTTGGCGATACCACAACCAAGCCCTGCGGCATCTGCGACAACTGTATCCGCAACCGGAAACTGACACCGGGAATGCCCGAATTCCTCAAAATCGCCGACACCCTGCTGGAAAGGCTCCGCCCCGGGAAAATGAAAGTGCAGCTGTTGCTGAAAATTGAGCAGTGCAGCAGTGATGACTGCTGGCTTGTTTTCGAATACCTGCTGGCGGAAAAGAAAATCAGGGTTGATGCTTTGGGCTGGGCCGAAAAGATTGAGGATTAATCATTTAGAAGAAAAAGACGTAGCAAAAAAAAAGGGACCAAGATAGAAATCTAGTCCCGCTTTAAAATCCAATATCCTATGAAAAACCGTGACAAATATAAAGTGAAATTTTTGACATTAGGTCCTCCAGGTTTTCTTTATTTACAAGAAATTAACAAACAGAACATGAAGCAGCAACCTGCTTCAATCCAACACAATGATTATCAACATAATAAGCTTGGTCCTATTTTCGATAACTGGCAAACGTCATTCTTCAAAATGACCAGATTCATCAGGAAGAAAACCTCCTTTGCGGGTTGGCTAAAACCAGGATGACTTTTTGCTCCGGGTTGACCTTCCTCCCAGCCCAAGGGCACCAAGCAATGAACGGACAATCGTATTGCCTGCCGTGCGCATCATACTTTTCACCACCGTATTTTCAGCCATTTTTTCCAGTGTGGATTGTTCTGCAGGAGCAGTTTTACCGCCCCGCTTCACCTCGCCGGCGGGAGGATTGGCAGCAGCCTGTTCGAGTTTTGCGGTAAGAATTTCAAATGCGCTTTCCCGGTCAATGTCTTCACCGTATTTGGCCACCAGTTTCGAGGAACTGTTGAGTCGGCCTATCTCATCCTGAGTGAGCACATCCATCCGGCTCCTGGGTGCACACAGCATCACATGTACAAGTGGTGTGGGAATGCCCTTCTCGTTGAGCAGGGTCACAAAAGCCTCCCCGATACCCAGTTGTGTCAACTGATCTTCTGTCTTATAAAAAGCGCTGATGGGGTAGTTTTCAGCCGATTGCTTGATGACCTTTCGGTCGGCGGCGGTAAACGCACGCAAGGCATGCTGAACTTTAAGCCCGAGCTGAGCCAGCACACTGGCCGGAATATCCATCGGATTCTGGGTGCAAAAGAAAATCCCTATTCCCTTGGAGCGGATCAGTTTGACAATCGTCTCGATCTGCTGCAAAAGTGCGCTTCCGGCTTCCTGAAAAATAAGATGGGCCTCGTCTATGAATAGCACCAGCTTGGGTTTTTCCAGATCGCCCTCTTCCGGACAGGTCGCATACAGCTCCGCCAGCATC
>JBIIDU010000077.1:0-9598 GCA_044238165.1 Ferruginibacter sp.
GGTCCTGCAGTTCCGTAACCCGCAGGATATTGATCATTCCCCTGCCCTTGTCATCCACCCGCATCAAATCGTCCACTTCAAAACTCCTTTCACCGAAAAACAGGTCGGCACCCTGTTGTTGCAGTTCAATCACTTTGCGCAAAATCGTTCCGGTACTGGTGGTGGATATCTTTCCGTAGGTCTTTTCCAGCTCGGCCTTACCCTCATTTCCAATATACTGCAATACCTTGGTGAAATCCTTGAGGTCGATAAGCGGCAGCAGCGCCTCATCGCAGTATTTGAAAATCATGGCCACAACACCGCCCTGCGTATCGTTGAGCCCGAGGATTTTACTGAGCAGCACGGGTCCGAATTCCGACACGGTGGCCCGCAGCCGGACGCCCTCTTTCCCCGATAGGGAAAGCAGCTCGGATGCAAAGGAATCGGGCACATATTCCATGTGTAGTTTCTGATACCGCTCAACGAGTTTGTCATTGACGGATCCCATGGCGGCAATACCGCTCAGGTCGCCCTTGATGTCCATCACCAGTACAGGTATGCTCGCATCGCTCAGCATTTCGCTGAACATCTGAAGAGTCTTGGTTTTTCCGGTTCCCGTGGCTCCGGCAATCAACCCGTGCCGGTTCATGGTTTTGAAGGGCAGCAGCACCTCGGCCTCGGCAATAACTTCGCCGTCGAGCATCCCTGCGCCGATCTTTGCCGCTTCGCCTTTGAATGTGTAACCCTCCTTTATGGCAGCAATGAATTCATCTTTCCTGGACATGGCTTTTTTATTTGGGAGGGAAGTTACTACGGCTTTCTGAAAGAGCACGGCAAATCCTGCAGGCAGGAACTGCTCCTGCTGAAAAGCAATGCGTTTGAATTTGTACCTTGCATCGCAGCCAAGGAAACCGGTGCCCATCGGGAAAACTTGAACGTCGAATCCAAAAGAGCAGCAATGTCAACCGAACTGAGAAAACAACAGGCCCTCGAATACCATGCAAAAGGAAGACCTGGCAAGATCGAGGTCATTCCGACCAAGGAAGCAAAAACACAGCGCGATCTATCCCTGGCTTACTCCCCCGGCGTCGCCGAACCCTGTCTTGAAATAGCGGCAGAAAAGGAAGAAGTCTACAAGTACACCGCAAAAGGAAACCTTGTGGGGGTCATCAGCAACGGTACCGCGGTACTAGGGCTGGGCAATATCGGCCCGGAAGCCTCCAAACCGGTGATGGAAGGGAAGGGCGTCCTTTTCAAGATTTTTGCAGATATCGATGTGTTCGACATTGAAATCAATGAAACCGATCCCGAAAAATTCATCGCCATCGTCAAATCGCTCGAACCCACCTTCGGAGGCATCAATCTGGAAGACATCAAGGCCCCGGAATGTTTCTATATAGAACAGGAACTCAAGAAAAGCCTGAAGATTCCCATCATGCACGACGACCAGCACGGAACGGCCATCATTTCAGCCGCGGCCCTGCTCAATGCGCTCGAATTGAAGAACAAGAAGATGGACAAGGTACGGTTTGTTGTGAGCGGTGCAGGTGCGGCCGCTGTGGCATGTATCAAACTCTATCAGGAACTGGGTGCCAAACAATCAAACTTCCTGGTTTTCGACAAGCAAGGACTGCTCTACAAAGGAAGACCGGACGTGGAGGCGCTTAAGGCGGAATGTTGTTGCGATGAAAAGTACAGGCATTACGACCTTACCAAGGCAATGAAGGACGCTGATGTTTTCATCGGTCTCAGTTCGGGCAATGTACTTACGCCTGAAATGATAGCCAGCATGGCTAAAAACCCGATTGTGTTCGCCATGGCCAATCCTAATCCCGAAATCGAATACGACCTTGCGGTGGCAACCCGGAAAGACATCATCATGGCCACCGGCAGAAGCGATTTCCCCAACCAGGTGAACAACGTGCTCGGGTTCCCTTACATCTTCAGGGGCGCGCTCGATGTGCGTGCCACAGGCATCAACGAGGCCATGAAGCTCGCCGCAGTGAAAGCGCTGGCCCAGCTTGCGAAAGAACCCGTACCCGATATCGTCAACCTGGCCTATAACGAAAAAACCATTTCCTTCGGCCCCAATTATATCATTCCCAAACCGCTGGATCCGCGTTTGCTGTCGAGCGTGGCGCCTGCCGTGGCCAAAGCCGCCATGGACAGCGGTGTGGCCAAGTCGCCCATCACCGACTGGGAAGCATACAAGCATGCGCTCGACAAGAGGCTGGGCATCGACAACCAGCTGAGCCGGGTGATTGGCAATAAAGCCCGCAAAGACCCCAAGCGTGTCGTATTTGCCGACGCCGAAAACAATAAGATACTCAAGGTGGCCCAACTGGTGCAGGAAGAAGGTGTCGGTTATCCGATTTTGCTGGGCGATGAGAAAATCATCCGGCAGATTGCCGCCGACAATGCCATCGACCTCGACGACATGCCCATCATCAATCCCAAGGACGAGGCACACAGGGAAATGCGCGAGCAGTTCGGCACCATTTTCTTCGCCAAAAGACAACGGAAGGGCATCAACAGGCATGAAGCCTTCAAGCTCATGAAAGACAGGAACCACTTCGGATGCATGATGGTGGAAACCGGCGAGGCGGACTGCATGATCAGCGGCATCACGCGCAATTATCCCGATGCCATCCGTCCGGCGCTCCACACCATCGGACTTGAAGAGGGGGTTAAAAAAATTGCGGGCATGTACATCCTGTTCACAAAAAGGGGACCGCTTTTTCTGGCCGATACCACCATCAACTTCCAGCCTACCGCCGAAGAGCTTGCCGATATCACGCTGCTGGTGGCCAAGGAAGTGCGGATGTTCAACATCAAGCCCCATATCGCCATGCTTTCCTACTCCAACTTCGGCAGCAGCGATTCCCCGGAAAGCAACCTGGTGCGCAAGGCACGAGAAATCGTCAAGCAAAAAGACCCCACGCTGATCTGTGACGGCGAAGTGCAGGGCATGCTGGCTTTCAACAAGGAAATCCTGCGCGACAACTACCCGTTCACCGAACTGCTGGAGGGCGAAGTAAACACCCTGATCTTCCCCAACCTTGCATCCGGAAATATCGCTTACAACCTGTTGCAGGAAATAGGCGGGGCCGACTCCATCGGACCGGTTCTGCTCGGCCTGAAGAAGCCCGTGCACATCCTTCAGCTCGGCAGCAGCATCCGCTCCATTTTCAACATGGTGATCATTGCCGTGCTGGATGCGCAGATGAAGGCTTCAGCCACAACCGTAAAGGCGCCTGCAACCCGGAAAAGCCTCTGGAGCAAATTCAAAAAAACCAGCCACGAAATTTGAGCAGAAAGATCAATCGAAATAGCCTGCAGATGACAAACGAAATTTTTATGACCAACAATCCGAAAACCAGCAGATGAGAAAACCGTTCATACCGCTGCAACATCTGCTGGTCCTGCTCTTTTGCGTTTCAGGATTCCTTTCCTGCAATTCTCCCTATGTATCCAAAAAAAGAGGCTACTTCAAAATCAACTTTCCGGAACATGCCTACCGGCGCTTTGAGGAAGCGGGCATACCTTATACGTTCGAATATCCGGTATATGCGACCGTGACCCAGGACACGACCTACTTTGACAACAATCCCGAAAACGACTACTGGCGGAATATCGACTTTCCGGAATTCCACGGCAGGGTATTCCTGAGCTATAAACGGATTGGAGGACAAGCCCTCTACAAAATCAAACAGAACGGAATTTATAAGGACACGCTTGCCGTCAACGTTTTCGACAAGATGGTGGCCGATGCCTTCACCCTGACCAACAAAAACGATGTGGTGGCCAACTCCATCCGCGACAGCCTCATCCGCACACCGAACGGCATCAGCGGAGTATTTTTCAAAGTAGGTGGAAACGCCGCAACGGCAAGGCAATTCTTTTTGACGGATTCGGTCAAGCATTTCCTGCGGGGAGCGCTTTATTTCGACAGCACCCCCAACGGTGATTCGCTTGAGCCGGTGCACGGTTTCCTGCAAAAAGACCTTGAACACCTGATCAATACTTTCCGCTGGAAAGACCAGTAAACCGGAAGCCGCGCCGTTTCCATTCCCTTCCCGGACCGAATTACCTACTTTTGCGCCATGATAGCCATCGACCACGTGCTGGTGAGTGATGAAATCGTTTCGGAGCGCTTCGTATGCGACCTTAGCAAATGCAAGGGTGGCTGCTGTGTGGACGGGGATGCCGGCGCACCGCTTGCGGCCGGAGAACTGGAGGAAATTGACCGTGCATTCTATAGCGTGCTGCCCTACCTCACTGAAGAAAGCCGTCGTGAACTTGAACGGCAAGGGAGATACACTTTCGACAAGGAGTTCGGCTGGGTGACGCCAACGATCGGCGGCAGCGTATGCGTGTACGGCATTTCGGATGAAAATGGCATCGTGAAATGTGGTTTTGAACAGGCATACCGCGACGGAAAAACAGACTGGAAAAAACCCATCAGTTGCCACCTGTTTCCCATCAAGACCGCAGCAGGCAGTGACGGTGAAACTGAATATATGAACTACGAACCCCGCACCGATCTTTGCAAGGCCGCCTGCAAGCTGGGTAAAAAACTCAAAGTGCCGGTTTATGTGTTCCTGCGGGAACCTATCATACGGAAATATGGTTCCGAATTTTACCGGGCGCTTGAAGCGGCGGCGCAACATCTTAACAAGTAAGATCTCCTGTCGGCAATCTGGCTGACTCGATTCGGAAAGAAAAGTACAGCATACGCATGAAACATATCACCCTCTTTTTCGCCGGTTTGCTCTTTTTGTACGGCTGCAGTGTGAACAAGGCCCGGATCGACGATTCCCTGAAAACCTATTTCGAACAGGCGCAGGTAGAAGGTTGCTTCACCCTTATGAACAACAAAACCGGCAAGGTCACCGTGTACAATCTGGAACTCGATACGCTGCGCAGCCTTCCGGCAGAAACGTTCGATGTGGCAAGCAGCCTGATCGGCCTGGAAACCGGCCGCATCACCGATGAGAAGATGGCGGTAGAAACAGACAGCCTGCCTTCCGACCGAAAGGTATCGATCACACTGGAAGAGGCATTCCGTTCGGGCTGGACACCCTATTTCCGGGAAGTAATTCGCCTAACAGGAAGAGATACCCTGCAGCGCTGGCTTGACAGCCTGCATTACGGCAATGCAACTATCGGAAAACAACCCGACAGTTTCTGGTTGAACAATGCACTGACCATCTCACCCGATGAACAGCTTGGACTGATGAAGCGGCTTTACTTCGACCAGTTGCCCTTTCAAAAACGCACCCACCAAATCGTACGGGATATGATGGTGCGGGAAGACAATACCCAATACACCCTTGCCTACAAAACCGGAAACGGACAGGATAAGCAAAACAGGACCGTGGGCTGGATTACCGGCTGGATCGAGGAAAACAAGCATCCCTACTTCTTCACCCTGTTGACCAGAAGCGGCGCCCGTATCGGGAATCCGGATGCAACAACGCTGCTCCTTCTTAAAAAAATACTTACACAATACGGATTTTTCAAAGGCGTCATGTGACCCTGTTCGGAAAATCCGGAACAGCATTTCAGCGAATCCGACCGGCTTGTAGAATTCATGCAAATGAACCCCGCTGCGGTTTTTTTGTTGTTATTTTGCAGCCATAATCATTTTATGCAAGCCTATTGCCCATCGCTCACACGGCGTATTCGCCTTTCAACCCGTGAAGTCCGTATCGGAGACATTTTACTGGGGGGTCAAAATCCCATAAGGGTGCAAACGATGACGACCACGGACACGATGAACACCCAGGCAACCGTGGAACAGACCATCCGCTGCATAGAAGCAGGCGCCGAACTGGTACGCATCACCGCACCCTCCAAAAAAGAGGCTGAAAATCTGATGCACATCCGGAATGAACTCAGAAAGCGCGGTTATACGACGCCGCTTGTTGCCGACATACACTTCACACCCAACGCCGCGGAGATAGCAGCCCGAATCGTAGAGAAAGTACGCATCAATCCGGGCAACTACATCGACAAGAAAAAATTCGAACAACTTGATTATACCGACCAGGAATATGAGGAAGAAATAGAACGGATCCGCGAAAAGTTCACTCCGCTCGTCAATATCTGCAAGGAACACGGAACAGCCCTGCGGATCGGCACCAACCATGGGAGCCTCAGCGACCGCATCATGAGCCGCTATGGCGATACCCCGCTGGGCATGGTGGAAAGTGCCATGGAATTCCTGCGTGTGGCACGCAGCCTCGACTTTCACCAGATCTTGCTCAGCATGAAAAGCAGCAATCCGCAGGTGATGGTGCAGGCCTACCGGCTGCTGGCAAGTACCATGCTGGAAGAATTCGGCGAGTGCTATCCGCTTCATCTGGGTGTCACCGAAGCGGGCGACGGTGAAGACGGAAGAATCAAAAGTGCCATCGGCATCGGCGCTCTGCTCGAAGACGGCATCGGCGATACCATCCGTGTCAGCCTCACCGAAGATCCCGAATTTGAAATTCCAGTATGCCGAGACCTTGTCAAACGATACGCCGCCGATCCGCGACTGAACCCCACAGGATTACCGGAAGCTGCACAACAGAGTTCCGTTCCCCGGATCAGCAAACTCACCTACAACCCTTTCGCCTACAGCAGGCGTAAAACTTTTTGCGTCGAAAACATCGGGGGAAGCCAGATTCCTGTTGTGATAGCCGACCTCAGCGATGCGGCATCCATCAGCCCCTCAACACTTGAAAGTGTTGGCTACACTTATGATGCCGCATCAGACAAATGGAACATCAGCGACAGCGCCGCCGATTATATTTTTACCGGGCATACCCTCGTCAACTTCGAATTGCCCGGTACCCTGAAAGTGCTGGTGTATCCGGCCACCTGGATGCAGGCAGGCGACGACCAGAAATATGTGCCGTTGTTTTCAGCAAAAGGTTACAGCGAATCGCAACAGCGGCACGACAAGTTGAATTTTGTCATGCTGGACTGCTTCAATGACAATACGGCCATCAACGACTTTACCTTTCTTGAAGAACTGGCCAACGACCCTGCCGTAGTGCTGTGTTTGAGCAGCCGCAATGTGAACGCCATGCAAAGCGTGCGGCGCATGTGTATCGCATTCCAGGAGCGCGACATCCGGAACCCGATCGTCCTGCTGTGCGACAGTAACTGGAAAACGCCCGATGAGCACCTCATCCACTTTGCCACAGAAACCGGATCCTTGTTGCTGGAAGGGTTCGGCGACGGCATCTGCCTGGGTTACGGCGCCAATGCGGGTATGGATGCCATCATGATGAAAGGCCGCACCTATCTGGATGTCAAAGACAGATACCAGTTTACGAACAATACCGCCTTTTCCATCCTGCAGGCAACCCGCACGCGTATTTCCAAAACGGAATACATCAGTTGTCCAAGTTGCGGCAGAACCCTGTTCGATCTGCAGGAAACCACAGCAAAAATCAGGGCGGTGACGTACCATCTCAAAGGCGTGAAAATCGCCATCATGGGCTGTATCGTGAATGGTCCCGGAGAAATGGCCGATGCGGACTTCGGTTATGTGGGAAGCGGAACCGACAAGATAACTTTATACAGAGGGAAAGAGATTGTGAAAAGGAATATCGACAGCACAGTTGCTGTAGATGAACTCGTTGCCCTGCTCAAGGAAAGCGGGGTCTGGGTAAAAGCCTAAAACAGCTTACATGAAAGACCGATCAGGCCCTGTACTATTCGGCGTATTGCTTGCATTGCACCTGGCAGCCCTCATCAACCATACCACATGGCTCACCTATGCCACCAAGTCCCTGCTGATGCCTGCACTGGTATTCTGGCTGCTGCGGTCTACGGCTCGGTCCACTGACTCCCTAAAACTCTTCGCACTCAGTGCCCTGCTCTTCTCCTGGGGAGGAGATGTGCTGCTGCTCTTCGTTCCTCTGGATGCATCCTTCTTTATGGCCGGTCTTTGCGCTTTCCTGATTGCGCATTTTTTTTACCTGTACTGCCTCTGGCAGATCCGTAAGGCGCAGCAAATTCCCTTCCGCCCGCTGCTGTTGCTCCCCGTCATGCTCTTCGGCGCTGCCTTTTGCTATCTGCTTTGGCCCCATCTGGGAAATTTCAGGATTCCCGTATTGATCTACGGGGCCATCCTCTGCCTGATGCTCTTTTCTGCTCTGCAACTGGGTTTCTCAAGAAAAAATAACCGCCTGATTGCCGGAGGCGCAGCACTCTTCGTTTTGTCCGACAGCTTCCTGGCCTGGAATAAATTTCACACTCCTTTTTCGGGTGCCGATGTCCTGATCATGCTCAGCTACGGAATGGCGCAGTATTTCCTCTGTGCAGGTATTGGCGGATTCATCGTTGATCCGCAGGATTCCCCGACTGCGAACCCTAATAAACTGAACTGACATGCGAACCGACTTTCTGGTAATCGGCAGCGGCATCGCCGGACTCACATTTGCACTGAAAACAGCCCATGCTTTTCCCGACAAGACCGTTACCGTGGTCACCAAGGCCAGCAGTGACGAAACCAACACCAAATATGCGCAGGGTGGAATTGCCGGTGTGATGGACGCTCATAAGGACAGTTTCGAAAAACACATATCCGACACCAAGACCGCTGGAGACGGACTTTGCAATGAAGCGATCGTTTCGATTGTGGTGAAAGAGGGGGTCGAACGCATCCGGGAAATCATCGAATGGGGTGCCGAATTCGACAGGGCTGCCGATGGCGACTTCAAATTGGGTAAGGAAGGGGGGCACAGTGCCTACCGTATCCTTCACCATAAAGATGTGACAGGAAAGGAAATGGAGCGCGCGCTGCTAGAAAACATTTCCCGGTATCCAAATATCCGGCTAATCAGCCACTGCTTCGTGCTGGATGTGATCACACAGCACCATCAGGGTTATCTGGTGACTAAAGCCACTCCGGGTGTTCAATGCTTCGGCGTATACCTGCTCAATCTTCACACCAGCAAAGTGGAAACCCTGCTGGCCGATATCACAATGCTGGCAACCGGGGGCAACGGACAGGTGTACCGCAGCACCACCAATCCGGCGATTGCCACCGGCGACGGTATCGCGATGGTCTACCGGGCCAAAGGCCGGATTGAAAATATGGAATTCATCCAATTTCACCCGACCGCATTGTATGAGCCCGAAGTGAAGGGGCATTCCTTCCTCATCACCGAGGCCGTCCGCGGCGACGGAGGCATACTCCGCAACGTGCAGGGGGAAGCGTTCATGGAGCGCTATGACACACGCAAAGACCTGGCGCCCAGGGATATTGTGGCACGGGCAATCGATAATGAGATGAAGATCAGCGGTACGGAGCATGTCTACCTCGATTGCCGCCACCTGGACAAGGAAAAATTCATCGAGCATTTCCCCAATATTTACGAGAAATGCCTGAGCATCGGCATAGATATCACCAGCCGGATGATTCCGGTAGCTCCTGCCGCCCACTATAGCTGCGGCGGCATAAAAACCGATGAATGGGCACGGACCAGCATCACCAATCTTTATGCAGCAGGAGAATGCGCGAGCACAGGATTACACGGAGCAAACAGGCTGGCCAGCAACAGCCTGCTGGAAGCGATGGTTTTCGCACACAGGGCCTTTGAAGATGTATGCAAGAATA
>JBIIDU010000165.1:0-5366 GCA_044238165.1 Ferruginibacter sp.
GATTACCGTCACGCTCCGAAACAAGATCGGCAATTTTGAAATCGTGAAGCAGGAAAACAGCGCGCTGCAGAAACTGGGCGCCGATTTCGGAAACCTCGACCCCAAAAAAGCGCGTGAATACGGCATTCCCGGCGGTGTGCTCGTGCGCAAAATCAACGACGGCGCATTACGGGAGCAGTCCCGGATGCGCGACGGCTTCATCATTGTGAAAGTGGACGATACCGAAGTGAAAACTATGGAGGAATTCACCCGGGCGCTCGGGAATTCCCGTACTGCCACTATCACTGGTTTCTATCCCGGATATGATGCCTTGTTCGATTATCCGGTGACGCTTGAATAAACCCGCTCAGAAAGTACTCCCAGGTTAACAGACCGGCTGCTCCAGCAGCCGGTTTTTTGTCATTTTATGCTACTGAACTACCCATGCCAGACAGCAGTCATCGAAGAAAGCAATACCGGCCTCGGCTTCGGTAAAGCCATTCCGGCCGATGCGGCATACTGCACTTGCCTTTTGATCCGTTACCAAAAAATCATCAATGTGCAAATGGCGGATAAAATCCAGTCCTGAGGCACCATACCATTTGTAAAGTGCTTCCTTGACGCACCAGGCGGCCGTGAGCATTTTGATCTGTGTCAACCCGGAATCCGGTTGTGCGGCCCGCGACAACAAATCCCGCTCAGGGCCGGAGAGGAACCGCGGCGCCACCCGGAAAATCCGGTCATGAAAGTTTTCCACGTCAACACCTACACGAAACTCAGTACTGTGCAACGCAGCGGCAAAAGAACCGCTGTGGCTGATGGAAAAAAAACAGGCGTCATTTTCCACAAAGGGTCTGCCGCTGCCGGCCACACGCACACGGGTATAAGGGAAATCCCCATGCAGCAGGCCTAGCGTATACAATGCGGAAAGATGTTGCAGCCGCTTTGTTTCGTTCGCTATGGGATGCAGGGGCTGAACGGCAGCAGAAAAAAAATCCTCGCTCTCGGCAATCTGCCACAAACCCAGCCCCGACGCATAGTTGATATTTTGTTGATAAACCAGCGGCATGCAAATGGGGGTTTGAAGCGTATTGAGCGGTGAACAATTATTTTTACAAAGTAAAGCCATATTCACCAGGTTGTGTAATGGGGCCCGTTTGCGTCGGATGACCGCGATGCGGTGCACGCTCTCCCATAACACACCATAAGTAAAAAAAAGAAGATGATTCTGAGCGACACGCGTATTCTTGAAGAAATCGGCAAAGGCACCATCATCGTTGAGCCTTATGACCGCGAGTGCCTGGGCAGCAACAGTTACGATGTGCATCTGGGCCGGCACCTGGCCACCTACAAAAACGCCGAACTGGATGCCCGCAGGCACAACGAAATCAACCATTTTGAAATACCGGATGACGGGTATCTTCTCCTCCCCCAGATCTTCTACCTGGGCGTCACGCTCGAGTACACCGAAACGCATGCGCACGTGCCATTTCTGGAAGGGAAAAGTTCCACAGGACGGCTGGGCATCGACATCCATGCCACGGCCGGCAAAGGCGATGTGGGCTTCTGCGGCAACTGGACGCTGGAAATTTCAGTGAAACAGCCGGTGCGTGTCTACCATGGCATGCCCATCGGGCAGTTGATCTACTTTCCTGTTGACGGACCGATTGCTGTCAAGTACAACGAGAAAAAAAATGCCAAATACAGCGGACAGCACAGCCGGCCGGTGGAAAGCATGATGTGGAAAAACAGGTTCTGACACCAAGAAAACGACTCCATGCGAAAATACAAATTGACATCCCCTGCCTTCTGCCTGCAGGCGATTGCCATGATTTGTTTTCTTTTGGGCGCCTCCGCTTCCTCAGATGCGCAGGCTCCGCGTGGAGCCGACTCGCTGCTTTCCTTTTTGTCCGCCAACCAGACACGTTCCGCTTTCACGCTGAATGTGAACGATATGCTGCTTGCCCGCCTCAATGAGAACAACCTGATGCCGCTGGCCAGCACCATGAAAATCATGGTGGCCGTCGAATATGCCAAACAGGCCGGAAACGGCGTTTTAGACCCCCACGGCAGGGTGGGCCTCAGCGAACTGGAAAAGTACTATCTACCCATGACGGATGGCGGTGCACATTCAAGATGGCTGGCCTATGAACGCGAGTCGGGCCACATTTCAGGCGACAGCATCGAGCTGCGCGATGTGGCCCGGGGCATGATGATGTTCAGCAGCAATGCCAATACGGAGTACCTGATGGATCTGCTGGGTCTCGACAATATCAACAACAACCTGCCGCTCTTCGGATTGAAACAGCATACCAAACTGTTTCCCGTGGTAGCCAGCCTGTTCCTTTACCAGAATCCGAAAAAGCTTAAGGAAAAAAACATTCTCCGGTCCATCGACCAGCTTACAGAGGAAGCCTATTGCAAAACCACACTCGAAATCCACAAGGCGCTCAAATATGACAGCATGCTGAAAAAGAAATTCAGGAATGAAGACCTGAGTCCGGCCATGCAGCAATTGTGGAGCGACCGGCTGACGGCGGCAACAACAAAGGAATATACACAAGTGATGGCCACACTCAACAACAGAAGGTTCCTGGACGAGAGCAGTTACGGCATGCTTGCCGATGTAATGGAATTCCCTATGGAAAATCCGGGAAACAGAGCCATCTACCGGCATATCGCCTTGAAAGGCGGATCCACTTCCAGCGTACTCACGTTCGCCATATATGCCACACAGAAGGACAGTACCCGGATTGAAGCCGCCTGCTTTTTCAACAAGCTCACTCAAAAAGAAAATGACCGGCTGGCAGGATGGTTAAACGATTTCCTCATCGGCCTCACCCAGGATCCGGGGTTCAGGAAAAAGGTGGCTCTTTCGCTGCAAGAGGCTTCAGGCAACAGCCGCATAAATCAACGATAAGCGGAAAGGGCCTGATGCAGCGCAGGACGTACTTCATGCCAGTTGGCAAGTATCTGTACAAGCATTTCCTCCGAATGTGTTCGGAAAATCCCCGACTTCATTTGCTGTTCGATCATCATTATTAAACCGGAAAGGTCATGCAGGCCGGTGACGGCGCTGAGGCTTTTGAGCAGATGGGTCATTTTACTTATTTCAACCATGTCGTTCCGATGCCAGGCAAATTGCAGATTATCGATGCCGTCGTCCAGATCGCGGATCACAAGCTGCAACAGGTCGCGCTCAAAAACACCATCGCCTCCGCTGATTGTCCGGAGGCAGGCGAGGTCGAAAGTCTTATGGTTCTTATACGTTCCCATGGGTATCGGTTTTGGATGAATGATCCTGTCAGAAATCCGGTATCAGCACCCGATTCTCACTTTGGGCCCTGATTGACTCGAGAATGGTGCTGTACAGCCCCTCCGGCTTGAAGGGTTTCGAAACGTAAGCCGTCATGCCTGCGCGGAAACAATTCTGCATTTCTCCATAGAGGGAATGCGCCGTCATGGCCACAATAGGAAGACGGGCAGCCGGCGACTGCAGCGTCCTTATTTTTTTTGTGGCATCAATGCCGTTCATGACCGGCATCTGGATATCCATCAGCACCACATCGTAGGTCTGCTCTTGCACAGACTGCACGGCGCTTTCCCCGTTGAAAACATGGTCTACAACAAATCCTCCGTTGCTCAGCACCTGTATGGCCAGCATGGCATTGATCTGGTTGTCTTCTGCCAGCAGCACGCGGATGGGCCTTGTGGAATTGATGTGCAGGATCCTGTCGCCGTCAATGCCTTTAACTTCGGTCATTTCAGCCGATTCTTCATATTTCTTGAACCCGATGATGAAATGAAACGTTGTTCCCCGTCCGCTTACGCTTTCCATCGAAAGGGTGCCGCCGTGCATGTCAACAATGCTTTTGGCGATGTTCAGACCCAGCCCTGTTCCACCGTAAAGCCGCTGCGTGTCGGCATTGGCCTGGGTGAAGCGGTCAAATATTTCGGACTGTTTTTCTTCCGGGACGCCAATACCGGTGTCTTTTACCGCGAAGGAGAAATAATGCTTGGTTTCGTCGGAACCCTTCACCAGGCTGCAGGAAACTTCCACATGGCCGCTGTCGGTGAATTTCACGGCGTTGCCGACCAGATTGAAGAGCACTTGTGAGAGGCGTAACTGGTCTCCCAGCACTTTTTCAGGAAGCGCAGCAGGAAAGCGGGTGATGATGTTGATTCCCTTTGTCTTGGCCTTCTGCTCCATGATTTTGGTGGCATCGATAACAATCTGACGGATATCGATTGGCTGGCTTTCCAGAGCCAGGTTGCCCGATTCGATTTTGGAAAGGTCAAGGATATTGTTGATCAGCGCTAGCAGGTTCTGCGAGGCGGTTTTTACAATCTGGATGTATTCCGACTGATCCTGATTCAGCGGAGTATCGGCCAGCAGATCCGTGAATCCGATGACCGCGTTGAGGGGCGTACGAATTTCATGACTCATGTTGGAGATGAACTGGTCTTTCACCTTCAACGAGCGTTCCACGATCTCATTGGCGGCAATCAGGTCGCTTTCGACGCGGACACGGCTGGTGATGTCCATGCCGAAGCCGAGGAAATAGCGTTTGCCGGTTTTTTCCGTGAAGCATTTCTTGATGATGGTGAACCAGTTTTTATTTTCCAGTTCGCCGAGCGTACCCATACAGCCTTCCATACGGATCATCTGACCCTCCTCCATATCGAGCAGGGCATCGGCATCGGAAAGGAAGATATCGTCGGGACCCTTGCACAGGTCGTTCACAAAGGGCTGTTGCCTTCCGTCGTACTCATAATACTGGGTGAAGGTCTTGTTGGCCAGTACAATCTGGCGGTGTTCGTTCATCACATAAATCACATTAGGACTGTTGTCGATGATCTGCCGGATGAACTGCTGCTGTTTTTCAATTTCGTTGTTGGCCTTCACCGATTCGGTGATATCGATGGCGCTGGCAATCACATAAGGAGCATTCCCATTGTTTTCATACACGGTGTTCTGGAAGAGCCACACCCTTTTCTGGCCGGTCTTATTGATGATTTGAATCGTACCAGACGCCTTCCGTGTGGTGGCGATTTCCTGCAGATAAGCATCGAAATGGCTTTTGTATTCGGGCGATACAAGCAGGCGAAGGTTCATACCCAGCACTTCCTCTTTTCCGTAACCGCTCATTTTAAGACCGGCAGCGTTCACATCGATGATTACGCCGCCCATATCGTGCAGACATATCAGTGTCTGCGCGTTTTCGAGAACAGCCGCTTTCTCTTCCTCGCTTTTGCGCAATGCCATGGCGGTGAGCTTGCGCTGGGTGATATCGTTTACCGTGCCGAAGGCGCCCACCACCTGCTTGTGTTCGTTGATACGCGGCGCAAGGATGGAATGCATGTAGCGCAACTGTCCATCGACCCAG
>JBIIDU010000022.1:0-18277 GCA_044238165.1 Ferruginibacter sp.
ATGTATTATACCGATTGGATATCTGTAATGGACCAATAATATTGGCCCAAACAGCTATCACATCGGCATTATACGGGAAAATTTCGGGCTGATTTATACATCATTTTCGTATTAGGCCATAGAACAAGAATCAAAATCCTATAATCCTATAATCCTGATTCAGACAAATTCAAATCATGGCTGCTTCTTCACCGCCTGCCACACCGGCTCGTTGACTTTCACCGGATACTTCTTTTTCAATTCGGCAATCCACCGCTCTTCGAGGTAACCCTGGTAATCGTTGATGACAAGTCCCTTGGCTTCTTCAAAACTCCGCTGGCCGCCAGCCGGATAGGTGCGGATGACCTGCAGGAACGTGGCTGTATTGTCGTTTCCGGTTGAAGCCGGCGCAGTCACCAGCCCGGGCCGGGTGGTAGTGCCCACAGGCAGTTGCAGTTGCGACTGTTCATACCGACCCGAATCGGCCTGGATGTTCGCTTCGCGTTCGGCAGCAATCAACCTCCAGCCCTTGCCCTGACCCAGTTCCTTTACCGCAGCATCGGCTGTCTGGCGGTCGGTTGCATTGAACAGTACCACATCGGCGCTCTCGCCCCACTGGTATTTGGCCTGCTTGTCGGAATAATAGCGGCGCAGGCCAACGCTGTCGGCCGTGGCTTTGCTCCACACATTACGCTCCATGGCCTCAAAGAGCATGTTGCCTTCCTTGAACTCCTGCAACTGGAACCGGAAATCCTCATCGTATTCTTCCAGATGGTTGCGGTAGTATTCCATGGTGGTGGTAGAAATGTATTTGTCAAGCAATTCGCGGTTGCTTTCGCCTTTATATACATCGGGATTCAGGCGGTAATCCTTTACAAAATTCAACCAGTCGCTGCCCTTCACCGCCAGTTTGGAAAATGAGAAGATGGTCTGGCCGTTGATGGGATATTTTCCGACCGTCTTCGTTTCCGCAACACTGTCGGCATAGCGGAACAGGGCCTCCTCTTTCACCGCGGGATTACGCCGGAAGCCGGTTTTTGCGTGCACGCCTTTGATGAAATTGTCGCGGGGTCCGTTGATGCGGCTGTCTTTGAGCAATTGCTGGCGCAGGTTGTATACAAAGGCCTCGTCGCTCCGGTCCGAAGGCGTGGGGCGCACCTGCAGCCGCTTTACGATGTGGAAGCCGTAACCGGTGAAGATGGGCGGAGCGATATCGCCGTCCTTCTCAAGAGCGAAAACCTTTGTTTCGAAAGGCAGTTCATACTTGCCTGTGCCGAACTCGGGCATTTCGCCGCCGGTGAGGTACGTGAGCTTGTCGTCGCTGTATTTTTTGGCCATGGTGGCAAAATCTGCTCCCTGCTTCAATGCGCCGTAGAGCGAGTCGGCGAACTGCTCGAGTTTTTTCAGTCCCGCGCCTGTTACATCGGGCGGAACGGCCAGCAGGATCTGGGCAACACGCCAGCGGCCCGGACTTTTCCTTTCACCGATGCTTTTGAACACATGCAGCCCCGAGCGGGTGCGGATGATGCGGCTCACCTCGCCGGGCTTGAGGCTGTAGGCCACCTGCTCGAAGGTGTAGGGCAGTTGCAGCGCTGTGATGAAACCCAGGTCGGTGCCCTTGAGTTTGAAATGCTCCGCCGAGATCTCATCGACCATCTCATCATAATCCGTTTTTCCCTTCAGCAGGTCTTCACGGGCTTCCTCGATGGCGCGATGTGCTTTCACCGTATCGGCGGGATCGACCTTGTTGCTGAGCGGCACCGAAAAATGCAGCAGGTGGATGTCGCGCTGGCTGCGGACAATGGCTTCATCGAGCAGGCGTTCAATCGCTTTCTCATCGTTCAGGTAGCTGCCTTCAATCTGGCTTCTGAAGTTTTGCATGTCGAGCGACAGTTGCTCCAGCGTGTCGAGCTTCATGTCGTACGAAGCCTGCACCTTCAGTTTGAAGCGGATATAGAGATCAAGGTAATCTTCTATCGACTGGCGCGCATTGTCCGCGGGAATCTTGTTTTTATTGTAGGCCCGAAGAAATTCCTGCCGGCTCACGGCACTCTTCCCGTAGGTGAACAGGGTTTGCGCAGAGACTGCGCCGGTTCCTGCAACCAAAACAAACAACCATAAAAATTTCTTCATAAACAGTGTACTTGCTTTTTCGTTCCGGAACCGGAGTTGCCGGCATCCGTGTGATTATTTCGGATTTTTCTTGTCCTGCTTCCGCCTTACCTCCATCAGGTCATCGAGTTGCGACCAGCTCAGCTTTTTGGCAAGGATGCGCTTGTCGCGGTCAAGCAGATAAACAGTCGGCGTCATGGTGATATCGTACAATTGGCGGAAGCTGGCTTTTTTCTCTTTGGTCTCTTTCTCTTCCATTTCCTTGGTCTGATATACATGTGTCCATTCATTCAGGTTCTTTTCGCGGATGAATTTTATCCATGCGTCTTTGACATCATTCTTGCTGTCGGCACTCAGTACTCCGTACATTTTCACGCCCTGCTTCTTCCATTTGGCCTTGTAGATGGAATCGAGGCGGGGCACTTCTTCGCGGCAATGGCCGCAGTTCGGATCCCAGAAGCAGACGATGGTGTATTCGGACTTGATGTCATACAAAGGAGCGATTTTTCCCGCCGTATCCACGAACTCCAGGTTGGCGGCGGGATTGCCCACCAGATTGGCCATGAGCATATAGGCCCGCCGGTTGATGGTCTCCATCTGCTTCTCGTTCAGCCAGCCTCCCTTTTCCTTTTCGCTGGTGAGCCCCTTGCTGTGGTATTTTTCAAACAGGTGCACGAATATCGCGTCCTGCCCCATGTACTTGGGATTGATATATTCATCCGTCATCCAGTTGAGGATGAACTTGTACATTTCAGGACAACTGCGGGCCAGCAGCAACTGATAGTCGGCCTCGCGGATAATGCTGTCCGGGTGCTGCACGATGATTTCGCGGTAGTATTTTTCAAACTTGGGAATGAAAAACGGCGAGCGTATGACACATTCATCCATAAAGGTCACTCCGTCCCAGTAGTGCTTGCGGTAATCATAGTAGTTGGCAAGCGAATCTTCGTGGGTGACGGGCCTGGGGTTGAGCAACTTGGGCTCCTGCATGGCTTTGAGGATGATGGCCATCATGGATTCGGGATTGGAGTTGATGATCACATCGCGGTAATCGTTCAGCTCCTTGTTCAGGCGCATGTAGTTGGCCTCATGAAGGGCGGAATCAGCCTTGGTTTTTGAGTTGTTGTAGGCCTGGCGCTCAAGATCCCAGAGACGCCCTTTTTCGGCCATGAATTTCTGGTACTGCTGAAAAGGCACATTGGCGCTTGACCCCTTGACTACAGTTTTGTTGAGCAGGTCTGTCGTGTCGATGGTGATATCGATGGTCTGTTCCTTGTCGATAAAGAAATCGACCATTTTGGTCTTACCGGGCAGTACAATGGCATAGATGCCGGCCGGCAGTTTTCGGTTGCCTTGAAATACAGCCGTCGCTTTTGACGTCATGGCGGCGGAATCCTCGGCGCTGAGGTTCTTGCCGTTGTGGTAGGCCAGGTAAGCGATGCCTCCGGTATAACCCGGCGCATTGAGGCGAACGGTGAAGTTTTGGGCGGAAACAGTCAGCAGCAGGAAAGCTGTGCAGCAAAAGGAGAAGAAACGTTTCATGCGGTTTTTTCTTTTTTACTTAAAGGCCAGGTAAATGGCCGGCAAACACGACAAAAGTAGCCATATTGCCGCTGATTGGCTGCTGTGGCATTTGAGCGGCGGGCAAAATTACAAATCATTAACAAAAATTAAGTTCTGCCGCTTCCGTCATCTTGCATTGCGTACCGCTATTTTTGTTGAAAAGGAGAACAAGGGGTACCGTAAGCTATGAGAAAAAAACGCATCACGCTCGAAAACATCACCGTCACCGGCTATGCCGCCGAAGGCAAAGCGCTCGCCAAAGTGGAGGGCAAGGTCCTGTTTATCAAGGGGGCCGTGCCGGGCGATGTGGTGGACCTGTTATTGCTCCGCAACAAGAAAGACTGGGCGGAGGCGAGGGTACTTCGTTTCCACAGCTATTCCCCAGAACGCACCGAACCCTTCTGTGAACATTTCGGTACCTGCGGCGGCTGCAAATGGCAGATGCTGCCCTATCCCCTGCAACTCCAATACAAACAGCAGGAAGTGGAGCAGCATTTCCAGCGGATTGGAAAAGTGGCCATCGCCGAAATCCTGCCCATCGCCGGAGCGGAAAACACTTCCGCTTACCGCAACAAGCTGGAGTTCACCTTCAGCAACAAACGCTATCTGACCGAAGAAGAAATCGGCAGCCTGCCCCCGACCGATACCTCCGAACCCCAGCCGATAACGGGTGCTTTGGGCTTTCATGCGCCGGGCATATTCGACAAGATCATCGGCATCGACAATTGCGGACTGATGGATGATATCAACAACCGCATCCGCAACAGTCTGCGCGAGTATGCATTCACAAACAACCTCCCCTTCTACGACATCCGAAAGCATACCGGCTGGTTGCGGAACCTCATTCTACGGTACTGTACCACCGGCGAACTGATGGTGAACGTATGCATCGGCTATGAAGATATGCCGGCCACGGAGGCTATGCTGCGCCACCTGCTGGACCGGGTACCCGAAATCACCACACTGCTCTACACCGTCAACACCAAATGGAACGACAGCCTGCACGACCTGCAGCCAAAGGTATTTTCGGGCAAGGGCCATGTGCTGGAAAAACTGGGGGACTTCACCTTCAAGATCGGACCAAAATCCTTTTTCCAGACCAATACCCGCCAGGCCGAAAAGCTCTATTCCATTGTGCGCGATTTCGCTGCGCTGCAGGGCCATGAAACCGTTTACGACCTTTATTGCGGAACGGGATCCATCGGTATTTTCCTGAGCCGCAACGCAAAGAAGATTATCGGGGTGGAAGTGGTTGCCGACGCTATTGATGATGCCCGCGAGAACGCCGCCCTGAATGGTATCGCCCATGCCGAATTTTTTTCGGGCGATGTGATCAAAGTCTGCGACGACGCCTTCTTCGCCCGACACGGAAGGCCCGATGTCGTAATTACCGACCCTCCACGGGCAGGCATGCACGAAAAACTGGTGGAAAAGCTGTTGCAGATGCAGGCGCCGAAAATCGTGTACGTGAGCTGCAATACCGCCACCCAGGCCCGAGACATAGCATTGCTCGCCGAAACCTATGACGTTGAAAAGTTGCAGCCGGTGGACATGTTTCCGCATACCCACCATATTGAATCGGTAGCGCTGCTCAAACGGAAAAACTGAACCGATGAAAGGCAAGGATCTTCTTTTTGCCCTGCTGACAGGATGCTTGTTGCTGACAAACAACGCGCAGGCCCAGGTTCCTTCTTCGGGTAGCCTTCGGTGTTATGCCGGCTTCCCTTCCTCATACGTACCTGCGCGTACGGTGGAAGTCTGGCTTCCCGACGGATACGACAGCACGCAGCGCTATGCCGTGCTGTATATGCACGACGGGCGGATGCTTTTCGATTCCGCCACCACCTGGAACCGGCAGGAATGGCGCGTGGATGAAACAGCAGGTGCTCTGATCGCCGCTAAAAAAACAAGGCCGTTCATCGTAGTAGGTATCTGGAACAGCGGGCCCGAACGCCACGCCGAATATTGCCCGCAAAAACCCTTTTCCCTATTAAGTCCAGCCGACAGCGCACGCATGGCCGGGGCACTGCGCCAGGATGGAAAGCCTTTTTTCGCCGTGCCGGTCCGTTCGGACCGCTATCTGGAATTTTTGGTGAAGGAACTTAAGCCTTTCATTGACAAAACCTTTTCCACCTATACCGACCGGAACAATACCTTCATCGCCGGTGCCAGCATGGGCGGGCTGATCAGCCTCTACGCCATTTGCGAATACCCCGAAACCTTTGGCGGGGCCGCCTGCCTCTCCACCCATTGGCCGGTAATTTATAGCAACGAAAACAATCCCCTGCCCGATGCGCTGATGCGCTACATGAAAAAGAAGCTGCCGAAAGCCGGTATCCACCGCGTGTATTTTGACTACGGAACCGAAACCCTCGACAGCCTCTATGCTCCGGGGCAGCGCAAGGCCGACAAATGCATGCGGGCGGCGGGATACGGCCCTTCCGACTGGATCACCCTGAAATTTGCCGGCGACGATCACAGCGAAAAAAGCTGGAGCAAGCGCCTCGCGCAACCGCTGGTCTTTTTATTGGGCAGGAACTAAGTGGTTTGGTTAACTTGAACGCCCCTTTAAAAAAAGGGATCTTTCCGGCAACATAAAACAGACCGCCTACAAATGAACAAAACAGCCCCCCACCAATACCCCATCAAAGCCATCGCGTTCGATGCCGACGACACACTCTGGGTGAATGAGCCCTACTTCCAGGAAGCCGAGCAGAAATTTTGTGCGCTAATGGAAGATTACCTGCCGCTGCATGCCACGGCCAAGGAGCTCTTCGCCACCGAAACCGGCAACCTGCCTCTTTACGGATATGGTATCAAGGGCTTCATGCTGTCGATGATTGAAACCGCGCTGCGCATTTCCGACAAAACGGTGAACCCGGCCGTTCTGGAAAAAGCGATTGAATACGGCAAGGAGCTGCTGCAAAAACCGATTGAGTTGCTCGAAGGGATCGAAACGGTGCTGAGGCAACTCAAGCCCCATTATCGGTTGGTTGTGGCAACCAAAGGCGACCTGCTCGACCAGGAGCGCAAACTGAAGAAATCGGGGCTGGAGCCATTCTTCCACCATATTGAAATCATGAGCGACAAGAAGGAGGGCGATTACAGCAAGCTGATCCGCCACCTCGACATCCGCCCCGAAGAGTTCATGATGGTAGGCAACTCCCTGAAGTCGGATGTGCTTCCTGTACTCGCCATCGGAGGCCATGCCGTTCATATTCCCTACCACACCACCTGGGCGCACGAGCAGATCGAGCACCATGTTTCGCACGAAAGATTTATGGAGGCCAGGCACGCGACCGACCTGCTGCCCGTTTTGCTGAATGGCTAACCTGTTCCGCCTTCCTGTTCGGCAAAGCGCCACCAAGTTCCTATTTTTGGGATAAGATTTCAGCCATGATCAACTTTTCCGAACTGCCCAAGGTCGACCTGCACCTGCACCTCGATTGCTCCCTGAGCTACGAAGTGGTGCGCAAGATCGACCCGTCGATCAGCCGCGACCAATACCAGCGCGAATTCGTGGCGCCGGAAAAATGCATCAACCTCACCGACTTCCTCACGCGTTCGATCAAAGGCTTCCAGCTGATGCAGACACAGCAGCAGCTGGAATGGGTGGTGGAAGACCTATTCGACCAGCTGCTGGCCGACAACACTCTCTATGCCGAAATCCGTTTCGCGCCGCATCTGCATCTTGCCGGCGGGCTCTCTGCAAGGGAAGTGGTCGTCATCACGGAGGCGGCCACCCGCAAGGCTTCCCAGCAAACGGGTATCGAGGCGCGCCTGATCCTCTGCACCCTCCGTCATTTCAGCGGTGAGCAAAGTATGGAAACGGCCATGCTCACCGATGTCTTCCGGAATACTCTGGTGGCGGGTTTCGATGTGGCCGGAGACGAAGCCGGATATCCGCTCGACAACCATGTTGACGCCTTCGAATGGGCAAGGCAAAAAGGAATATACTGCACCGCACATGCCGGCGAGGCCTGCGGACCGGAAAGTGTATGGGAAACGCTGGAGAAACTTCGCCCTTCACGGATCGGGCATGGTGTGCGCAGCGCAGAAGACGAGCGCCTCGTGGAACATCTGCGGCGCAACAGGATCCATCTCGAAATCTGCCCCAACTGCAATGTGGCCATCAACATTTACGATACCCTCTCCCAGCATCCGATCGACAATCTCTACCGGGCCGGCGTATCGCTGAACGTGAACTCCGACAACCGCACCATCACACCCATCACGCTGACCCGCGAATACGACCGGTTGCACCGCTACTTCGAATGGAGCATCGCCGATTTCTATCAGTGCAACCTGAATGCCCTGAAAGCCGCATTCATCGATGAAGCCACGCGCGAAAATCTGATTGCCCGGCTTACGGAAGCTTATAACCGCTCCTGAAACCTACAGGCAAAAATGTTAAGTTTCTTGTGCCCAAACGATTTACGGCCCATAGTGTTAACTTGCGGGAAATCTGAAGGCAATACCATCGTATGCGCAACACCTCACCGGTAGTTCTGAACCTCATCATCATCAATGTACTGGCCTACCTGTCCCAGCAGTTGTTCAAAAGCCCTTTCGACCTGACCAACTGGGGTGCGCTGCATTATTTCGAGTCAAGCGACTTCAGGCCGCACCAGTTGCTGACCAACATGTTTTTGCACGATACCGGCGGACTGGCGCATATCCTCTTCAACATGTTCGGACTCTGGATGTTCGGCAGCATCCTCGAAAACCGGTTCGGCTCTAAGCGGTTTCTGCTTTTCTACCTGATTTGCGGCTTCGGCGCAGGCCTGCTGACGCAACTGACCGTTCCCTACAGTGCCGATGTTTTTTCCAAAAGTGAGGCCGGCATCCGTGCCGCTATACAGAACAACGTGTCTGCCGCTACCATCGTGCAGGCCTATAAACAGGAATTCAGCGCCATCGGTGCATCGGGAGCCATCATGGGCATCATGGCAGCTTTCGCCTACCTCTATCCCAATGCCGAACTCTACGTCATGCTCATCCCCATTCCCGTAAAAGCGAAGTATGTGATTCCGGTGATGGTGCTGATTGACCTGTTCGGAGGGCTGCAACAGTTCGCCGGCGACAATATCGCCCACTTCGCACACCTGGGCGGAGCCCTGATCGGGTTCCTGCTGGTGTTCTACTGGAAGAAAAAGGAAAGGGCTGAATTCCTGTAACCGACAAACAAAAAATGGGAGAATCGGAAAGATATATCGACTACCGCGACATCCGGAACAAAATGACACTGGGCAGCGACGACAATGCGCTGATGGCCCTGATCACCGTCAACATCATTTTCTTCCTCTTGCTGCTGGTGATCCAGGTGATCTACTTTTTTTTCCAGATCGACAAGTCCATCCTCTACCGGCAGGTAGTACCGTATTTCATCCTCTCGGGAAACACGGTCGCCTTTTCTGAAAAGCCTTGGACGCTGATTACCTTCATGTTCACCCATTACTCATTCATCCGCCTGCTCAGTAATATGCTCTGGCTCTGGTCGTTCGGTTACATCCTGCAGGACCTTTCGGGCAACAGCCGCCTCATTCCTTTATACATCTACGGCGGACTGGCAGGGGGAATAACGTTCCTCCTCTGTTCACTCGCGTATGGAGGAGCAGGCTATCTTGAAGGCAGTTCTACCGGAACACTGGCCCTGGCTTCGGCAACGACAATGCTGTCGCCACGCTACCGGTTTTTCCGAAATCTGGGCAAGGGAATCCCCTTGTGGGTGTTCACCCTGATTTTTTTGGTCATTGTTTTCGCCGGGCAATATCCCTACGGCCTTGTCCAGATGCTTGCGCACCTTGCTGCTGCGCTGGCCGGAGTCGCATACATCCTGTTGCTGCGCAAAGGATTCGATCCGGGCGCATGGATGAACCGCGTTTACTTCCGGACGATCCACATGTTCAGCCCGGACAAGGGTAGGGAGCGCCGCCAGACCCGGCAACGGATTTTCTACAACAACGAAGGAAGATCCCCTTTCAAAAAACAGTATATCGTCACACAGGAACGGGTAGACGAAATTCTGGAGAAAATACACGAGCAGGGCTATCATTTCCTGACTGAAGAGGAAAAGAACCTGCTGAAAAGGGCCGCCGAAGACGGCATCCTCTAACATTGGCGTCAAGTCTTGAAGTTATGCCCAAAAGCATCCTCCGGATCCTGTCCAAAAAGATGTTGGTTGTCGCCAATCTGGCCACAGCCTTCCTGTTCACGCTCGCCTGCCACGGAAAATATCTGTTTACCGGCGGGCTTTGGCCACTGGCGCTGCTGCCCCTTACCGCAGTATACCTGCTGGCGCTGCTGGCAATTTTTTTAGTGACCTGGCTTTTGCTCCGCTCAAAGTGGAGCCTGATTTTCCCCATCGTTTTCCTACTGAACCTGGGGCCCATCCGGCACCTGATTCCTTTCCGGGCCCCGGCTTCCTTTGTGCAAGAGCGATCCAATGCCGGGCTAAGGGTCATGAGCTGGAATGTTGCCCAGTTCGATATCCTGTTCAACAGGCAGCAACCCTCCAAAAAAGGAGAAATGACGCAGCTCGTCAATTCTTTCCAGCCCGACATCGTGTGTTTTCAGGAAATGGTGGCGGGCGATTCGCCGGTCAACCTTAACACCCCCTATTACCGGAAGTACAGTTTCTTTCCCATAGAAGGATTTGCGGAGGAGCTGAAACTGCCGCATCACTTCTACAGTTATAACCCCAGGGAAGATTTTCTGATACACCAGCATTTCGGCATCGCGGTGTTTTCACGTTATCCCATCGTGAACGCGCAAAAAATCATCATTGACGAAGGCGGATACAACAACCTGTTCCAGTTTTGCGATATTGTCGCAGGAACAGACACCTTCCGGATTTTCAACATACACCTGCAGTCGCTGAAATTCAGCCGCACCAATCTCAACTTCATCGACAACCCCACCCTGGAAACATCCGGGGACGTCAGCAAATCAAAAAATATCCTGAAGAAGTTTCGTTATGCGTTGTCCAAAAGAAAAAAACAGGCCGACCGGGTCCGTGAAGAAATCGACCGCAGTCCCTATCCGGTGATCGTGTGCGGCGATTTCAACGATGTGCCCAACTCCTATGCCTACCAGAAAGTCGGCGAGGGACTTCAAAACTGCTTCACCGAAAAAGGAGCCGGAATCGGCCGTACCTTCAGTAAAATAGCCCCGACCCTGCGCATCGACAATATCTTCTGCGCGCCCGTCTTCAGCGTCGGACAGTTCACCCGGGTAGAAAAAGAGCTGAGCGACCATTATCCGGTAGTTGCCGACATCCGGCTGAATAAGAACTGAATCGGTTAATTTTGTCTGCAACATACTGTTGCTTTACGCGAAAATGTGAACGGCAAATTGTTCCAGAACCCACCCACCATGGCACTCAACATCTACAACTCCTATACCCGGCAAAAAGAATTGTTTACCCCCATACACCCGGGCATCGTGGGCATGTATGTATGCGGGCCCACGGTAAGCGGCGAAAGCCATCTGGGTCATGCGCGTCCGTACATCACGTTCGATGTGGTGTATCGTTTTCTCCTGCACAAAGGATACCAGGTGCGCTATGTGCGCAACATCACCGACGCCGGGCATTTTGAGGAGGAAGGCAGGGCTGCGGAGGACAAAGTGGGGGCGCGTGCACAACTGGAAAAGATGGAGCCCATGGAGCTGGTGCAGAAATACACCAACCTCTTCCACTGGGCCATGCTGCAGTTCAACTGCAAAGAGCCGAGCATAGAACCCACGGCCACGGGGCATATCGTGGAACAGATTGCCATGATCGAGCAGATCATCGAAGCGGGCTATGCTTATGTGTCGAATGGATCGGTGTACTTCGATGTCAAAAAATACGCGGCGGACCATCCCTACGGCAAACTCAGCGGCCGCGTGGTGGACGAGCTGCTGCAAAACACGCGGGAGCTCGACGGCCAGGAAGAAAAACACAATCCTGCCGACTTCGCCCTCTGGAAATCCGCACCGCCCGAACATATTATGCGCTGGAGAAGCCCCTGGGGCGAAGGCTTTCCGGGCTGGCACATCGAATGCTCGGCGATGTCGGCCAAGTATCTCGGCACCCAATTCGACATCCATGGCGGCGGTATGGACCTGTTGTTTCCGCACCACGAAAGCGAAATCGCCCAAAGTACCATCTGCCACGACCATCCACCCGTGAAATACTGGATGCACAACAACATGATCACCATCAACGGGAAGAAGATGGGCAAGAGCTACAACAATGTCATCAAGCTCACCGAAATGTTCAGCGGCACGCACCCGTTGCTGGCACAGCCCTTCCACCCCATGACCATCCGGTTCTTCATTCTGCAAAGCCATTACCGAAGCCCGGTCGATTTCAGCAATGAAGCGCTGCAGGCCAGCGAGAAAGCTTTGCGCCGCCTGTGGGACGCCTATGAAATCCTGAAAGGATTTTCGGACAGGGACCAGGAAGCTGCAGCCGATGCGGATCTGGACAAACAGATCAACAGGTTGATGGATGAGTTCACAACCTTTCTCGACGACGATTTCAGTACCGCCAAAGTCATCGCCAATTTTTTTGAAATAGCTCCCGTCATCAACTCCATCAAAGGAGGCAATATTCCGGCAGATTCCCTCTCCGCCGCCACCATCCGTCGTATGAAGCAGGAATTCAAGACGATGCTCGAAGACATTTTCGGATTGAAAGGCATCGGTGCAGAGAACAACAAGGCGCTTGAAGGTGTCATGCAGCTCATCATCGATGTCCGTAATGAAGCGAAAAGCAGAAAAGATTACACCAGTTCCGACACCATCCGCCGAAAGCTCGGTGAACTGGGCATTTCCCTGAAGGATGAGAAAGACGGAACGGTGAGCTGGGAAATCAACTAACTCCTGATAATCAGCTTTTTATCCGAAACAGGATTCCGGACAGATAAAAAAGAGATGATTTTTATCAGCCTGCACTCGTTTTTCGGAATTCTGGCCTATATTTGTCTTCTACGAATTTTAATATCCCTGACGACCACTACGAACTAATTTCCAAGCTCCTTTTCTACCCCCAATAGGAAATTTAATATCTGTAGCTGAAAAGACCGGTCTGTGTCACAATTAAATTCTTTAGGAATGGAAAAGAGATGGTATGCCCTGTACACAAGGCAGAACGCCGAGAAAAAAATTTCCGGTATGCTGAGCGGCAAAGGAATTGAAAACTTCTACCCTGTCAACAACAACTCAATTGCAAAAAACCTGTCCCGGAAAAAACTGGTCACTCCCCTGTTCAGCACGTATCTGTTCGCATACATGGATGACCAGGATGTAGCCCAAGTGAGCCGGATCAACGGACTGAGATTCATATACTGGATGTCCCAACCCGTGGTGATTGAGGAACAGGAGATTGATCTGATAAAAAACCTTTCCGCCAACTATATCAATATCAAGCTGGAAAAAATTCCGGTAAGCATCGGAGAACATGCAGCCATTGTCGATGCAAAGGGCTCTTCGGTTCCGTTCAGCTATAGCACCCTCTGTGTTAAATTGCCTACGCTGGGCTACATCGCCACCGGTGAAAGGAGGCCTGTTTTCCAGGAGGAGGAAGTGCTTACCCCCGCTCCGGCCCAGTTCAATCTGTTTTCACGAAGGCTCAGTAGCCTGTTTACATAATTGCCGGCATACCTTTTTTAGTTCCGCTTTAATATCCGGCATAGGCATTGATTAGTCAATGCCTTTTTTTGTTCCCGGAACTGATGCCCGTGCATTTTTCTTACCTTGAGTCAACCGAATCGGGGCGTAGCCTCTTTGGAAATAGGTACGGACGCACGGCAATCTTCACACCCAATCCCTTTTGTAATGAAAAATATCTTCTCCTGGCTGATGCTTCTCCTTTATCATATAGGGACTTACGCCCAGCCGGCCCTCATCCCGGTTCCGGTACAAACCGCCTGGCAAGAGGGTACATTTGTTCTTCCTGAGGTCATCGGCATTCAGGCAGCCGACCTTCCGGGCATGAAGTATCCGCTGGAATTTTTGCAAAACAAACTGAGCCATGCAACCGGGTATACCTGTAAGTTGAATGACAATGCCACCATTCCATCCATCCGTCTCGAACGAAGCGAAACACCTGCGGGTATTCCGGCTGAAGGCTATCGGTTGCAGATAGCAAAAGATAAAGTGGTCCTGAGCGCCCCAGACGCGTCAGGGTTCTATTACGGTATCCAGACGCTCTTGCAGTTGCTTCCCGCAACCATCGAGTCGCCCCAAAAATCGGACAAAGGCCGCTGGGAAATTCCCTGCGTGACCATCACCGACCACCCCCGTTTCGGGTGGCGCGGACTCATGCTCGATGTTTCCCGGCATTTTTTCAGCGTGCAGGAAGTGAAAGATTTCATTGATCAGATGGTGCGCTACAAATACAATACCCTGCACTGGCACCTCAGCGATGATGAGGGGTGGCGGATAGAGATCAAACAGTTTCCCCGGCTCACTTCTGTTGGTGCCTGGAATGTGAAAAAAACAGGCTACTTCGGGGAATTCAAAGCCCCGGCTGGCAAGGAACCGCGCGATTACGGCGGCTTTTACACCCAGGAGCAGATCCGGGAAGTGGTGGCCTATGCTGCGGAACGCTTTGTACGCATTCTCCCCGAAATAGATGTGCCCGGTCACAGCCTTGCCATCGTTGCAAGCTATCCCGAACTCTCCTGCACAAAAGAGGCCGTGAATTATAAGGTGAGGTCAGGCGAAGAAATCATGGACTGGCACGACGATGGCACATTCACGGCGCTTGTGGACAATACGCTCTGCCCGGCCAATGAAAAAGTGTATGAATTTCTTGACAAAGTCTTTTCGGAACTGGCTACCCTCTTTCCTTTCGGATACATCCATGTGGGCGGCGATGAATGCGCCAAAAACTTCTGGATGAAAAGCCCCGCTGTGCGTGCACTGATGGTCAGGGAAAAACTCAAAGACATGAATGCCGTTCAGGCATACTTTGAGAAGAGGGTGGCGCGGTTGCTGGAAGCCCGCGGAAAAAAAATGATTGGCTGGGATGAGATTCTCGATGGCGAAGTGCCGCAAAACGCCGCCGTCATGAGCTGGCGGGGCGAAAAGGGTGGCATCTCCGCTGCGAAAGCCGGACATGAGGTAGTGATGAGCCCCACAACCTTCACCTATCTCGATTACATGCAGGCCGATCCCGTCATCGAACCCCGGGTGTATGCGACACTACGGCTCAAAACCGCCTACGCGTTCAACCCGGTGCCGGAAGGTGTGGACAGCAAATACATTCTGGGCGGACAGGCCAATATCTGGACCGAACAGATATACAACACCCGCCATCTGCAGTATATGGTATGGCCCCGCGCGCTTGCGATTGCGGAATCAGTATGGTCGCCCGCGGAAAATAAGAACTGGAAGAATTTCGTGTCGCGGGTGGAGCAGCACCAGCAAAGGTTCTGTTTGCAGGAAATCAAGTATGCGCCCAGCATGTATGATCCCATTTTTGAAGTGAAGCGCGACAAAACAGGAAGGCTGCAGGTACTTCTTTCCACGGAAGTTGATGACCTCAGCATCCATTACAGTTTCGACAATTCTTTCCCCGACAATTTTTATCCGCGATATACAACCCCGCTCACCGTTCCGGATGATGCTTTCCAACTCCGCGTAATCACCTACCGTGGCAATACGCCGGTGGGAAGGATGAACACCCTGACCGTGGAAGAAATGCGCAAGCGGGCGAAACCGCAAAAGTGACCAGGAAGGCCGGGCACTGCTTTTCCGCAACGGTTCATAAATGGTTAGCTTTACAGTATAAGTAATTGAAAAAAACCGTATGCCTGTTTTAACTTTAAATAGAATGAGCCGGTCGCTGATTCTGTTGTTTTGTATCAGCTCCTGTGCAAGCAATAAGATAGCCGTATATTCAGATACCCGTTTTGATCCGATTCCAAAAGTGGAAACATCTTCCTATAAATCACCCCAGGAAAGAAACGAACAAGACAGCACGAATGCAATTGGCATTTCTATTTCCAGCGGAGGCTCCAGGGCGCAATATTTCGGAACAGGCGTTTTGATTGGCTTGGATGAAATCAAAAAATACAACCGTAGCTTTTTGGATGAAATAGATTATTTCTCCACGGTTTCGGGGGGAGGGTTTGCGGTAGGATATTATTTGACGTTGATCAAAAACGATATCCTTGTCAACCGGAGTTTTTTTGATTTCTGGAAATCCGACGACAGAAAAATTATATTGGAAGAATCATTGAAAAGGGATGTCACTGCAGCCAGCGTGCTAAAACTGTCGCGGTACGAAAGAAACAAAATGAGAAAGTCTTATCCGGATATGATAGAAACCGAGTTGCTTCAAACCGGGAAAACCTATTATGGAAATAAAATAAACAGGCTTTATTTAAGTGATTTTTTTATCCCTTCTACTTCAAATGAAAAAATCACAATGCCCATGTTTGTTGCAAACGGAACCATTTATAACAATGGGGAGCGGCTGCCGTTTATGCCACACATTGTAGAAGATTTGGAAATAAGCGCATCCATGTTGCCAAATGAATCATTTACTATAAATAAAGGCTATGGCTTGCCCTTATCTTATGCCATTACCGGCAGCGCGGCCTTTCCGGGCGTTTTACCCATGTTGAAATTCAGCATTAAAGGCCAAACAGATTCTGTGGTGAGGATTATTGATGGCGCAACGGTAGATGTGTTGGGGTATACAACCTTGTTTGAGTTGATGCATTGCGACAAACTCGATAATAAAAACAAAAAGCTATTGCTCGTAGATTGTGGCGGGCTTGGCAAAGAACTCCAGAAACAAGATAAAAGAAGGGTTCGGATCATTCCTTTGCTGAAGAAATCCTTACTCTTTGCCGTTGAAATCAATTCTTTTTATGCAGAGGAAACCATAAAATTGCTGACGCATTATTATGACCTTGATGAAAAGAACATTAAAACAATCGGTTTCTTTACCCTAAAAAATAGATTTATCGAATTAGAACAAATATTGGATGCCGGCGCTCTAATGAAACAGATTGACCTTAAAAAAAGAATCAACACGGGAAAAATGAAGTGGAAAGATTTGTATAAAGAGTTTGCGGCTAACGAGGTCTTTGCCGGTTACACAGAAAACAATTTATCCGAAATACCTTCCGAAAGGTTTAAAGAATTTACAGTAAAGGAAATTTTTGAGTTATTTGAATTGTCTTCACAGGTAGAAACAAAATTGAAAATTGCACCCTGGGAAAAAGAATCGCTTTTGCTGGCGGGAAGATTTGCGGTTTATTTGAAACAGGAGGAATTAAAAAATATGCTGAATTAAAAAAACGATTTTGTACTCCATGCTGAATAATTGGAAATGACTGCTCTCCATAAAAACTTTAGGCATTTGACCTAAAATAAATGATACAGTGCTGATAAAAAATGGCCTACAACCCCGCTCACCGTTCGGGATGATGCTTTCCAGCTGCTTCTAATCCCCTGCCGCGGCAATACACCGGCGGGAAGGATGAACACCCTGGCCGAGGAAGAAAAGCCCAAGCGTGCGAAACCGCAAAAGTGATCAGGAAGGCCGGGCGCTGCTTTTCCGCAACGATTCATAAATCGCATCGTGTATGGAAGACCGTATGTTGAGTTTCGAGAGGCGGTTGTTGGCGCCCCCGTCGGGGGTCACCCGGTTGCTGAGGAATACATAGACCAGCCTGTTTTCCGGATCGGCCCAGGTACAGGTTCCGGTAAATCCAGTGTGCCCGAACGCCGAAGAAGGGACTGCGGCGGCAGGATAAGGTTCTTTCCGGGAGGCATTGTCTTTCTCGGGCTTGTCGAAACCAAGACCTCTCCGGCTGATGCCGCTCTGGTAAGCGGTAAAGAGTTGGACCGTTTCCGGTTGCAGATAGCGTCGTCCATTGTACAGGCCACGGTCAAGCAGCATCTGCATGAGCGCGGCAATGTCAAGGGCGCTGCTGAACAACCCGGCGTGTCCTGCCACACCTCCGAACATGGCGGCCCCGGGGTCGTGCACATCGCCCTGCAGCAATTGCCTGCGAAAACATGCTTCATCTTCGGTAGGCACAATCTTTCCCAGCGGAACATACCTGCGTGGATTGAATCCGATGGTCGTAAGCCCCATAGGACGGTAGAATTTCTGCTGCACATAAGCGTCCAGCGTCTGCCCCGTGACCGCCTCAGCAACCAGTCCCAGAAAAATAAAATCATTGTCGCTGTAAACGTATTTCTCCTCGCGCGAAACCGGACTTTCCAGCAGTCTGCGCATCATCGTATCCTGCCAGTCGCGACGCAGAAAAACCCCGTCGGCCACTCGGGTGCAGTAGAGGCTGTCGCATATCGTGGCCACACAGCCGGTGCGGGGGTTGCAGTCTGCGTCAATCACCTCCTTGTAAAAAGAGATGAAGGGAACGAGGCCGCCCTGATGCAGCAGCAATTTTTTCAGCGTGAGGGAAGCCTTGTTGCTGCCCCTTGTCCAGGGCAGATAATCGCCGATGGTCCTATCTAGATTCAGCCGCCCCTCCTCATAAAGCCGCATTACGGAGAGCGTGGTGGCGCAGATTTTGGTGACGCTGGCCATGTCGTATACCATATCCAGATCCACCGGCTGCTTCGCATCGTAGCGGGTATGGCCGAAAGCCTT